>JACCVA010000017.1 GCA_013698435.1 Nocardioidaceae bacterium
GTCGACGACGCGCCCACCGGCGGTCTCGATCTCCCGACAGAGCTTGTCCGGGTCGAGGAAGCGGCGATAACCGTCGTTGGTGTGGGGGAGCAGCTCGTCGCGGTGAGTCCTGAACTCGAGGAAGGCCCGCCCTCCCCGGCGCAGCGTGATGTCGAGGAAGCTCCAGGCGGTCGCCAGACCGTCAGGCTCGAGCTGATGCAGCAGGAAGCGCGCATACACGGTGCGAGGGGCAGCAAGATCTCGCGCTACGAGGGCAGCCCGCGTGACGGTGCTGCGATAGTCGTACAGGTTCACGTAGGCGAACGTCGCCGGCAGGTCGGCCGCGCTGGCTGCCTTCGCGACCCGGCCCAGCGCCGCCGGGGAGAAGTCGAGGCCTGTGGTCGGATGCCCGTGCCTGGCGAACCACAAGGAGTCGCGGCCGTTGCCGCACCCCAGATCGATCACCGGCGCGCCGGCGTCCAGCTGTGGCAGCACCCATTGCGCGAAGCTCGACGGGTCCGTCGGGATGTCGATGTCGAACACTCCGCTGTAGACGCGGTCCCAGTACCGTCGGCGCTTCATCGACGACGAGAACCAGGCGTTGAACCGTCGCTTCACCGAACGTGGTGTGTGGTACGCGAACGCCGGGTCCGGAACCCGCCAGCTCGGGCCGTACGACGCCTCCAGCATGGCCTCGGTGTCGGCCGGGGCAGGCATCGTCCGACCCTCGAACTCTACGGTGCCGAGCGGGAGGACAGCCTCACGCGGGATGGGCGCCCCCACACTGGCCGTCTCATAGAGCGTGTCGCCGACGTAGAAGCAGGCGTAGACGTCGATCGGGGTGGCGCGCCCGTGCTCGCTCTGCACCGTGACCGCGCAGAAACTACCTGTGCGGGTGCTGACCTTGAGGCCGTGCGCCTGCAGTGCCCGGGAGACCTTGAACATCTCGCGTGCCACGTCGGCGGGATGCTCGTGTTTGCTGAGGTACGCCAGGTCGACGTCACTGTCGTGGCCGATCATCTTGCCTTCGCGTACCGCTCCGAGGAGTGACCCGAAGGCGATCCAAGCGGGCAGGTCACAGTCTTCTCGCAAGATCGTGAGGATCAGCTCGGCACCTTCCAGCAGGTCCTCGCGGATCTCCTGGCTCTGGTGGGCGAACGGCCGCTGGATGAACCCCCACTTGTCGATCACCCGCAAAGCTCCGCCCGGCCCCTCGAAGCGGAGCGTGTCCGTGTCGGTGCCGAACGCGTGCTCCTCCTCGAAGATGACACGCTCGTTGCTGTGCTCCATCACGGTCACGGTGGTCACACCTTCCAGCGACGGCAGCAGCAGTCGCGGCCACGGCACCCAGCGGTCCCCGGCCGCGTCGAGCCGGAACTCGAGTGGGGCGATCGACCAGATGCGGCGACCGTCGAAGAGCACATCGGTCGTGGCGTCGATGTTGGCAGGCAGGGTGAACCCCTCGTCACTGACGCGTTGCGTCCCGGCCGTAGCAGGCTGGGAGCTCACCGGGTGTCAGCCACCTCGGCGGCGCCGTGCAGGGTGTGCGCAGCCATCCGACCTCCGTCTGCTCTGCTCGACAAGACGCGGCCACGATAGCGGCTGCCGGTGGGAGCCGGCCGGAGGCCCACTAGATTGGCGAGATGACGTCCCCCGACTGGACCGCTGCTGACCTGCCCGACCAGCGGGGCCGCACGATCGTGATCACCGGGGCCAACAGCGGTCTCGGGCTCGAGACCGCACGGGCGTTCGTGCGGGCGGGTGCCCATGTGGTGCTTGCCGTCCGTGACGAGACACGGGGGGCTGCCGCGGCCGACACCCTGGCTGGCACCGGCTCCAGTGAGGTGCGCAAGCTCGATCTCGCCGACCTGGCGTCAGTGTGCGCGTTCGCCGAGCACTGGGACCGCCGACCCCTCGACGTCCTGGTCAACAACGCCGGTGTGATGGCGGTGCCTGAAGGGCGGACGGCCGACGGCTTCGAGATGCAGATCGGCACCAACCATCTCGGTCATTTCGCGCTCACCAACCTGCTGCTGCCGCACCTCACCGACCGCGTCGTCACGGTCTCGTCTGTCGCGCATCGGATGGGGAAGATCGACTTCGACGACCTGAACTGGGAGCGGCGTCGCTACTCACGCTGGCGGGCGTACGGGCAGGCCAAGCTTGCCAACCTGCTGTTCACGCTTGGGCTGCAACGCCGGCTCGACGCGGCGAGGTCGCCGCTGCTGGCGCTCGCCGCTCACCCCGGCTACGCCTCGACCAACTTGCAGAGCCACAGCGGCAACGCGTTGCAGAGCGCCCTGATGGCGGTCGGCAACAGGTTCTTCGCGCAGTCCGACAGGATGGGTGCGCTGCCCTCGTTGTACGCCGCCTCCTCCGACCTGCCGGGAGCGAGCTACGTCGGGCCGAACGGACTTCGCGAGAGCCGCGGGTTCCCGACACTCGTGGGACGCAGCGACCGAGCCAGCGACACCGCAGCGGCCGACCGCCTGTGGGAGCTGTCCGAGCGACTCACGGGTACGCCGTTCGGGCTCGACAAGGCGGCTTAGCGACGGCTTGTTGAGGCCTCAGACCTTGCCGGGAGTCCGGGTCGAGTACCCGACCTCGTCGCACATCTGGTGCACGGGGTGCGAAGCATCCGGGAACCTTGCCGAGTCGGCCCAGGAGCCGAGGCTCGAACGGAGGGCACCGGACGGGCTGTCGGCCTGTGCTTGGGTGCTGCCGGTGGCGGCAGCCATCGCAAGGAACGTTCCGGCCACGATGACGGCGGCGCGACGGATCTTCATGCTGGGACCTCCGGGTCCTGCGCGGGGCATCCGCGTCAGCTCACCTTCAGTATTACCCGAAGCACCGGGGAAGCCAACGTCAACCGGCAAGCCGGTCGATCTCGTGGGCCAGCTGCACATCGTTATCGGTGATGCCGCCCTCGGAATGGGTCGACAGCCGGAAGGTGACCGTCGTGTAGCGGATGTCGATGTCGGGGTGATGGTTGCGCTCGTCGGCGGCGGCCGCGACCCGTTGCACGAGACGGATGCCGTCGGCGAAGCTCGCGGCCGCGACCGACCGCAGCAACGCGTCACCCTCGCGGGTCCAGCCGTCCAGGTCCGAGACGGCGGCGGAGATCTCTTCGTCGGTCAAGATGCTAGGCATCTCACCACTGTAGTGATGCCAGTGGCGGCGGCAGGGGTGCTCAAGGATGCAACCGACTGCGCGCGATGGCGTACACGAACCGGTGACCGCGGTGCTCTGAGCAGTTCCACAGCTGGTCGCGCTGCGGCCAGTACGTCAGGTCCTCCGGCCCGATGGACAGCACGCCGCGCAGCTCGCGGGCTTCCTCCCCGGGCACCCGGACCCACATCGAGCCGGGGGTGCGGGAGCCGCGGCTGGTCGAGAGGTAGTAGGTGCCGCCGACCACGGTCGCACCCTGCATGTGAGCCGGCTGGCCAGGCAGCAGCTCCAGCGGCCGGGCGGTGCCCTGGTGCATTGCCAGCGCCGCCCGTCGCGCGTCGAACCTGAACCGGACGAGCCTGTTCTCGCTCCCACCCCTGCCGTACTCACCGGCGATCAGCTGGTGCTCGTCTCCGGTCCGGTCCAGCGACACGAACGAGAACTTGAACGGAAGGAAGCCGCGGTCGTTGACCGCTTGGTAGGACGTCCGCTGTGGCAGCACGTACCGGTAGCCGCGCGTGCGGGCGGAGTCGTCTAAACGGCAGATGTCGTCTACCGCGAACGTACGGATGCCGCCGCGGGTGTCGGCGACGAGGATGGACGGGCCGTACCAGACGATGCCGCCGGCGTGGACCGGCACCGGGCGCATCGACACCTTGCGGGTCAGCCAGCTCCGCTTCGGCTCGACCAGCAGCACGTGGCGGTAGCGCGGTGCCGCCTCGTCGCTGACGTCGACGAAGGTAAGGCGAGCGCCTTGAGTTCGTCCCTTCATGCGTTTGGCGTACCAGCCGACCACGATGACCCGGCGGCCGCGGATGTCGTCGCTGTCGCCGGCGTCCGCCGATGTGGTGATGCCCTGCGGCCACCACTCGTCGCCGTTGAAGTCCTCGTCATCCCAGCGAAAGGCGTAGTGGGCAGCCGTAGCGGGTACGTCGACCACGACGGCCTCGCGGTCGAGGTCGTCGAGGACCGCGTCGATGCCGCACCGACCGCCGAGCGACCGGGCGAGCGCCTCGACGCGATGGCCGAGGTCGCGGCCTTCGCGCAGCCGGATGCCGTCGCCGCTGGGGCGGCTACCGAGCCACCGCCGAGCCCTCTGGTCCAAGTCCACGATCCACGCCACAGCCGTCGATCGTAGGCCACCTGCATGACCCGCGCGTCAGACCTCTTCGCGCCGAGCCGTGTCACCGCGGCGGGAGATCTTCGAGCCGAGCCAGACCAGCGGGTCGTACTTGCGGTCGGCGACGCGCTCCTTCATCGGGATGATCGCGTTGTCGGTGATCTTGATGCCCTCGGGGCAGACCTCGGTGCAGCACTTCGTGATGTTGCACATACCGAGGCCGGCGGCGTCCTGCGCGAGCTTGCGCCGGTCGTTGGTGTCGAGCGGGTGCATGTCGAGCTCGGCGTACCGCAGGAAGAAGCGGGGTCCGGCGAACGACAGCTTGTTGTCGTCGTGGTCACGGATGACGTGGCAGGTGTCCTGGCACAGAAAGCACTCGATGCACTTGCGGAACTCCTGGCCGCGCTCGACGTCGACTTGCTGCATCCGCCGCTTGCCGTCGGCGTCGCGAGGCGTCGGTGCGAACGAGGGGAGCTCCTTGGCCTTCTCGTAGTTGTAGGAGACGTCGGTAACGAGGTCGCGGATGACGGGGAACGCCCGCAGCGGCGTGACCGTGATCGTGTCGGCCTCCGCGAAGTCGGCGAGCCTGGTCATGCACATCAGCCGCGGCCGGCCGTTGATCTCTGCACTGCAAGAGCCGCACTTGCCGGCCTTGCAGTTCCAGCGCACCGCGAGGTCGCCTGCCTGGGTGGCCTGGATGCGGTGGATGGCGTCCAGCACCACCTCACCCTCCTCGACCGCCACGGTGTAGTCGCCGAGATCGCCGCCGTCGGCGTCCCCTCGCCACAGCCGCATCTTCAGGTCGTACCCCATCAGCGCACCTCCATCAGTTGTCGACTCATGGCCATCAGGCGTC
>JACCVA010000024.1 GCA_013698435.1 Nocardioidaceae bacterium
GGTCGAACCGGAACCCGTCGACGTGCATCTCGGTCACCCAGTAGCGCAGGGAGTCCATGATCAGCTGCAACACATGGGGGTTGCGCATGAGAAGCGTGTTTCCCGTGCCGGTCGTGTCGTAGTAGAACGCCGGGTTGTCGTCGACCAGCCGGTAGTAGGCCGCGTTGTCGATCCCACGGAACCCGAGTGTCGGACCGAAGTGGTTGCCCTCCGCGGTGTGGTTGTAGACGACGTCGAGGATGACCTCGATGTCAGCCCGATGCAGGTCGCGGACCATCGCCTTGAACTCCAACACCTGCTGACCCAGCTGGCCCGTGGAGCTGTAGGCGTTGTGGGGGGCGAAGAAGCCGATCGTGTTGTAGCCCCAGTAGTTCGACAGGCCTTGTTCGACCAGCGTCGAGTCGTTGATGAACTGGTGCACGGGCATCAGCTCGATCGCGCTCACCCCGAGGCTGGTGAGATGCTGGATCATGGCCGGGTGGGCGAGGCCGGCGTAGGTGCCGCGGATCTCGTCCGGGATCCCGGGGTGTGTCTGCGTCAAGCCTCGCACGTGCGCCTCGTAGACGACGGTCTCTTGGTACGGGTGGCGCGGAGGTCTGTCCTCCTGCCAGTCGAAGAACGGGTTCACGACCACTGACTTCATCGTGTGGGCGGCCGAGTCCTCCGTGTTGCGTCGGTCGGGGTCGTCGAACCGGTAGGAGAAGCAGGCCGGGGCCCAGTCGATCTCACCCTCGAGCGCCTTGGCGTAGGGGTCGATGAGCAGCTTATGAGGGTCACAGCGGTGCCGACGGGTCGGCTCGTACGGACCGTGGACGCGGTAGCCGTAGCGCTGTCCAGGTGTCACGCGGGGCAGATAGACGTGCCAGACGAGGGCACGGCGCTCGGTCATGTCGATCCGGGTCTCGCCTCCGTCCTCGTCGAAGAGGCACAGCTCGACCTTGTCCGCGATCTCGGAGAAAAGCGCAAAATTGGTCCCGGCGCCGTCGTACGTGGCACCGAGCGGGTAGGGGCCGCCTGGCCAGACCTCCATGAGGCTCCTATGTCGTGGGGATGCAGCCGGTGCTTCCACCTGGAGCACGGCAAAGCATCAAAGGACTTGCGACGCACGACACTAGCCGGGGCGCGGTCGAGCGGCTCATCCGCCCGTAGCCTGCAGTTCGGGTAATGCCTGATGAACGCCTGTTGAACGCGCCGGTTGACACCTTCCGTGGCGGTCGGCGGACGCGCTACTGTGACGTCGCCTCAGCGCCCACGGAAGGCAGCCTTCTCATGCACGCACTCAAGCTCAGTCGTCCCCGGCCGCGTCTGGCCGCCATCGGCATCGCGATCGTGTCCGGCGTCACCGCACTCGTCCCGCTCGCCGCTTCCCCTTGGGCGTACGCCGATGGCGCGTCGGCTGCCCGGTCCGTCAGCTCCGCGGACCAGCATCGGGTGGACTCCGCCCGCACCTTGTCGGGGCGCCTACCGATCGTCATCGGTCACCGCGGTGCGCCGGGCTATCGACCCGAGCACACGCTGGCGTCGTACAAGCTGGCGATCCAGCTGGGCGCCGACTTCGTCGAGCCCGATCTCGTGTCGACGAAGGACGGGATCCTGGTCGCCCGGCACGAGAACGAGATCAGCGGCACGACCGACGTGAGCGAGCATCCCGAGTTCGCGGACCTGCGTACGACAAAGGTCATCGACGGGGTCTCGGTGACCGGGTGGTTCACCGAGGACTTCACCTTGGCCCAGCTCAAGACGTTGCGGGCCGTCGAGCGTCTTCCCGACGTGCGCCCCGACAACACCCGCTACGACGGCCGCTTCGCCGTCCCGACGTTCGACGAGGTGCTTGCGCTGGTCAAGCAGCAGTCGATCGACAAGGGCCGCAGGATCGGCGTCTATCCCGAGACCAAGCACCCCACCTACTTCCGTTCGATCGGCTTGAAGCTGGGGCCGCGAATGCTGCGCGATCTGCGTGAGGCGGGACTCGCCAGTGCGACAAGGCGCGTGTTCATCCAGTCCTTCGAGACCGACAACCTGCGTCGCCTCGACACGTTGACCGAGCTTCCGCTGATCCAGCTGCTGGACTCCAAGGGAGCGCCGTACGACCTGAAGGCTTCCGGCGATCCGCGCACCTACGCCGACCTCGCCACCGCTGCCGGGCTGCGAGAGATAGCGACCTACGCCGACGGCATCGGGCCGAACAAGGACCTCGTGATCCCTCGCGACGCGCAGGGTTACCTGCTCGACCCCACTGCGGTGGTGTCGCGTGCGCACCGCGTGGGGTTGCTCGTGCACCTGTTCACGTTCCGTGACGAGAACCAGTTCCTGCCGGCCGACTTCCGGGTCGGCAGCGACCCCAACGCCAAGGGTGACGCGTTCAGCGAGTATGAGACGTTCTTCGACCTCGGTATTGACGGCGTCTTCTCTGACTACACCGATACGGCCATCGCCGCGCGGGACTGGTACTACGACGAGTCCACTGCCAAACAGGCTGGTTGAGCAGTAGCGGTCAGGCGCCTTCGAGAAGGCGACTAAGAGGCGCCAACCGCTCCCCATTCCGCGTAGGAACCCTGCCACCTCACAGACTGGACGGTGCACAACTGCAACGCCGACGATGGGTAGGGTCGACACGTGCGAAGAGCGAAGATCGTGTGTACCCTCGGGCCTGCCACGTCGACTCCTGAGAAGGTCCGCGAGCTCGTCGATGCCGGGATGAACGTCGCCCGGCTCAACCTGAGCCACGGAAGCCGAGCCAACCATGAGTCGGTCTACCGGATGGTGCGCCAGGCGTCCGACGACTCGGGGCACGCCGTCGGCGTGCTCGTCGACCTGCAGGGTCCGAAGATCAGGCTGGGTAAGTTCGGCGGCGGTCCCGTCCAGGTCAGGAAGGGCGACGAGTTCACGATCACCACGCGCGACGTCGAAGGCGACCGCACGTGCTGCTCGACGACGTACGAAGGGCTGCCCGACGACGTGTCGGCTGGTGACGAGATCCTGATCGACGACGGCAACGTGCGCCTGATCGCCACCGTGGTGACCCGCACCGACGTCACCTCGAGCGTCGTCGTCGGTGGCAAGCTCAGCGACAGCAAGGGCATCAACCTTCCCGGTGTCGCGATGAGTGTGCCGGCGATGAGTGACAAGGACGTCGACGACCTGCGATGGGCGCTGCATCTGCGCGCCGACATGATCGCGCTGTCGTTCGTGCGCTCGGCAGACGACGTCGTGGATGTGCGCCGGATCATGGACGAGGAGCAGGTTTGGCTGCCGGTGATCGCGAAGATCGAGAAGCCGCAGGCCATCGACCACATCGACGAGATCATCGCCGCTTTCGACGGAGTGATGGTGGCTCGCGGCGACCTCGGCGTCGAAATGCCCCTCGAGGACGTGCCGTTCCTACAGAAGCGGGTCGTCGAGGCCGCCAGGCGCAACGCGAAGCCGGTCGTCGTCGCCACCCAGATGCTCGAGTCGATGATCTCGTCCCCTCGGCCCACCCGCGCCGAGGCATCCGACGTCGCTAACGCGGTGCTCGACGGCGCGGATGCGGTGATGCTGTCGGGGGAGACGAGCGTGGGGGAGTACCCCATCGAGACGGTGGAGACGATGGCGCGCATCATCGCGTCCACCGAGGACCACGGGCTGGTCCGGATGGCGGCCATCCAGTGGGAGCCCCACACCCGCGGCGGCATCATCGCCAAGGCCGCCGCCGAGGTGGCCGAACGGATCGGTGCGAAGTACCTCGTGGCCTTCAGCCAGTCCGGGGACACCGCGCGGCGGCTGGCACGCTACCGCTCGGCGGTGCCTGTGCTGGCGTTCACCCCGGAACCGGTGGTGCGGTCGCAGCTGGCCCTGACGTGGGGGATCGAGACCTTCCTCGGTGAGCAGGTGGACCACACCGACGAGATGGTGATGCAGGTCGACAAGGCGCTGCTGGATGTCGGGCGGTGCGAAGACGGTGACGAGGTCGTGATCGTCGCAGGGTCTCCGCCCCGCATCCCCGGTTCGACCAACGCCCTACGGATCCATCGGATGGGGGACGCGGTGAGAGGAGTTGCTCCCGCCTATCGTTCCCAGCACCCGAGGGCCTGAGGCCCGCCTCCTCAACTTCGTCAGCAGTGCCCGGTGGTCGGTGGGTGCGCCTCCTAGACTGGGCCGATGACGTCGAGGCGGGTGCACGCACTGGTGGCTACCGCCACTTTGCTGTCACTGACGACGGCCTGCACGAGTGATCCATCGTCAGCAGCTGACGAGACGCCGGCTGTCTCGATGTCCCCGCGAGCGACGATCCCCCCACCTGCACGAACGGCACCGTCGCAGACCGCATCGTCGCGACCTTCCGCAGCGCCGACGCGGACGCCCAGCCTCCCGACACAGGAGCCACCGGCGCCGCAGCCGCCGCGCGCGCTCGACCCGGTGACGGCGCGGGTGCAGCGGATGTCGTTGCGTGACCGCGCCCGGCAGCTGCTCGTGGTGGGCTTGCACGGCACTACGGCACCGTCGGAGCTGATCGGCAAGCTTCATCCCGGTGGGCTGATCTACTTCAGCACGAACACCATCTCGACGCCGCAGATCGCCACCTTGTCGCGGGAGGCGCAGCACGCGGCTCGCGCCGCGGGTGAACCGCTTCTGCTGATGACCGAT
>JACCVA010000033.1 GCA_013698435.1 Nocardioidaceae bacterium
CCCCGCCGTCGTGGAACTTCTCGCCCAGCAACTCCGACAGTCGGTCGGTGGTTCCTGACAAGCCGTCAGGCCCCACTGCGAACGAGAGATGGTCGAGGCGCATGCCTCTCATTGTGGACGTGGGCACAGGAGCAAGTGTGGGCGGGGTGGCGTAGGTGACCTCTCCTGCCCGTTCGTCGGCAGGCGGTCAGCCGACGACACCGCGGCGTTGCGGCTTCTGCTTCGCCTGACGCGGACGGCTCGAGGCGTCCCCGGCAGCCGGGTCGGCCGGGTGAAGCGTCAACCGCCGACGCGTCGCAGTGAACTCCTCGCAGTGCTCGCGCAGCAGGTCGTACGCAGCCTGGCTCATCAGCTCGACGAGCTCCGGTCGATACGACTCGTAGACAGGCTCGGCGCCGATGTGCGCCTCGGTGTTTCCGGAGCAGTACCAGTCCAGGTCGTGGCCGCCCTCGCCCCACCCGCGCCGGTCGTACTCGGTGATGGTGACCTCGGTGTACGACGTCGCGTCGCTGCGCTCGACGGTACGGAACTGGCGACGCACCGGTAGCTGCCAGCACACATCGGGTTTGGTCTCGAGCGGATGGCGCCCGTTGCGCAACGCCCAGCCGTGCAGGGCGCAGCCCTCTCCCCCCGGGAACCCAGGGCGGTTCAAGAAGACGCATGCACCGTCGTGGACGGCGGTCTTGCGCTCGCCATCATCGTCGGTCTCGATCCAGGCGTTCCGCCGGCTGCCGACATCGTGGAGCTGCCAGTCGTCGGGCGTCAGCAGCTTCACGAACTGCTTCACCCGCAACTCGTCGGCCTTGTCCGAGAAGTGTGCGCCGAGCGTGCAGCAGCCGTCGTCGGGCCGGTCGGCGTAGATGCCCTTGCAGCCGGTGCCGAAGATGCAGGTCCACCGCGAGGTCAGCCAGGTGAGGTCGATCCGGTAGCGCTGGTCGGCGTCGCCAGGGTCGTCGAACTCAGCCCACGCGCGCGGGAAGTCCAGGGCTACTTCGGGCATTGGCTCAGCCTAGTGCGCGCATGAGAAGGCTCTTCCCGTTAACGGCGATCGCAGCGCGAAGCCGGCCCGTCTCGATATCCTGTGCTCATGAGAGACAAGGCGTCGTGAGAGTAGGAGTGCTCGACGTCGGTTCGAACACCGCTCACCTGCTGGTGGTCGACGCCTACCGAGGCGCGCCCCCGCTGCCCGCGTCGTCGATGAAGAAGCCGCTTCGGCTGGCCGAGCAGATCACCGACGGTGGTGCACTTTCACCTGTTGGTGTCGAGTCCCTCGTCGAGTTCATCCACGAGGCTCTGGCTGAGGCCGAGGACCGGGGCTGTGAACGCGTCGCAGCGTTCGCGACCTCGGCGATCCGGGAGGCCTCCAACACCGACGAGGTGCTGGCTCTGGTCAAGGAGCGCACCGGGGTCGACCTCGTGGTCTTGGCGGGCGACGACGAGGCCAGATTGACGTTCCTCGCCGTACGCCGGTGGTTCGGCTGGTCATCCGGGCGGCTCGCCGTCTTCGACATCGGCGGCGGCTCGCTCGAGATCGCCGCGGGTGATGACGAACGACCCGACGTCGCCCAGTCGTTCGAGCTCGGCGCGGGTCGGCTCACCCGCGACTGGCTGACCGAAGGAGTGCCGAAACCCGAGGAGATCAAGGCGCTCCGCAAGCACGTGCGCGCCGAGATGGCTCGTAATGCGGGTCCGTTGCTGCGGCAGGGCATAGGTGACCACACCGTTGCGACGTCGAAGACGTTCCGGTCGCTGGCGAGAGTCTGTGGTGCGGCACCGTCCGACCAGGGCCCCTACGTGCGGCGTCGGCTGGAGCGCGACGACCTTCGGACTTGGCTGCCGAAGCTGTCCGAGATGACTCCCGAGCAACGTGCCGAGCTGCCCGGTGTCTCCAGGACGCGGGCCCACCAGATCGTCGCCGGCGCGGTCGTCGCCGACGCGGTGATGGACCTGTTCGACATCACCTCCCTCGAGATCTGCCCGTGGGCGCTGCGGGAGGGCGTCATCCTCGAGAAGCTCGACTTGCTGTGACCACGGCGCGGCCAACGGATTCGTGCGGACCGGCGCGGCTGGTAGTACCCGCGCTCGGTTCGGACGAATCGGGAGGGGCCGCCCCCTAGGCTTGAGCCGTGACCGACTCCCCGCCCGCCTCGACGAGCCCTGTCCGGGTGCCGCGAGCACGGGTGGCCCTCTCGACGGCGTCGGTATATCCCGAGCCCACGGCCACGACGTTCGAGCTTGCCGGGCGACTCGGGTACGACGCCGTCGAGGTCATGGTCGGGATCGACCCGGTCAGCCAGGATCTGGAGGCGATCGAGCACCTCGTCGACTACCACCAGATGCCGGTATGCGCGGTGCATGCACCGTGCTTGCTGATCACGCAGCGCGTTTGGGGAATCGAGCCCTGGGCCAAGTTGAGGCGCAGCGCGGACATGGCGCAGCGGCTGGGGGCGGACACGGTCGTCGTCCATCCGCCGTTTCGGTGGCAGCGCGACTACGCCCGGGGATTCGTCGAGGGCATTGCCGACCTCGAGGCCGAGACGGGTATCGCGTTCGGCGTCGAGAACATGTATCCCTGGCGGGCGTCGAAGCGTGAGCTTCAGGCCTACGTGCCGGGGTGGGACCCCGTCGACCACGACTACGCCAACGTCACCTTGGACCTGTCGCACAGCTCGACCGCCGGCAGTGACGCGATCCAGATGGCGACCGAGCTGGGGCCGCGTCTGCGGCACTTGCACCTTGCGGACGGGAGCGGGTCCGCCAAGGACGAGCACCTGGTGCCCGGGCATGGCAACCAGCCGTGCGCGGAACTGCTCGAGATGCTTGCCGCACAGGCCTTCGCCGGCAGCGTCGTCGTCGAGATCAACACGCGCAAAGCCCCGAGTCGCGCTGCCCGCCAGGCCGACCTCGCGGAGTCGCTCGCGTTCAGCCGGTTGCATCTGGCGGCCCCCGAGGCGGGCTTCGTGGCCACGGCCCGCGGTGGGCCTCCGCAGGACGACGATCTCCCGCAGACCCGGGGTCATGGCGGCTGACCGGGTCGGTGCCACCGGTGGCGACCTCACGTCCGATGCGAAACCTCGCGCCGGTCGCCGCCCCGGGAGTCCGGACACCAGGGCCGCCGTCCTCGACGCGGCGAAAGCATCGTTTGCTGACAAGGGCTTTGACCGCACCACGATCCGCGGCATCGCCACCGCCGCCGGTGTCGACGCCGCTCTCATCCACCACTACTTCGGCTCGAAGGACGACCTCTTCCTGGCAGCGCTCGAGATCCCTTTCGACCCACGCCAGGTCATACCCGAGCTGGCGCGAGGCGGGGTCGACGGGCTCGGCACCCGGATCGCCGAGACGTTCGTCGGCCTGTGGGACGTCGAGGCCAACCGGCAGCCGATGATCGCGATGTTTCGGACCGCGATGACCAACGACGACGCCGCTACCTTGCTGCGCAACGGCATGGCCCGACTCGTCCTTGACACGATCGCCCAGGTGCTCGACGTGCCGGACATCGCGGTCCGCGCACAGCTCGTCGCTTCGCAGCTGCTCGGCTTGGCGCTGACGCGATACCTCCTGCGCCTCGAGCCGCTCGCCTCGCTCCCCGCGGCCGAGGTCGTCGCCGCCATCGGGCCGACGCTGCAGCGGTACCTGGACGGGCCCCTGACCGCGTCTTGACACGGCTTGCCCGGCAGTAGCAGAATTCAACGCATGATGAATTCAGAGTCCGCCGCGGTTGCGATCGATGCGCTGCGGGTGGTCCGGGGTGGACGCGAAGTGCTCCCGGGGCTGACCGCCGCGGTTCCCAGCGGTCAGATCAGCGGCCTGTTGGGTCCGTCGGGCTGCGGCAAGACCACCTTGATGCGCAGCATCGTCGGCGTGCAGAAGATCGCGTCAGGTTCGGTGACAGTGCTGGGGGAGCCGGCGGGAAGTGTGCCGTTGCGGCGTCGTGTCGGATACGTGACACAGTCCCCCAGCATCTACGACGACCTGACTGTCCGGGAGAACCTGCGGTTCTTCGCTGCCGTGCTCGGGGTCGACACGTCGGGCATCGACACGGCGGTCCGCACGGTGGGGCTCGAGTCGCACGCCGACAGCCTGACCGGTCGCCTGTCCGGGGGGGAACGCTCGCGAGCTTCGCTGGCGGTGGCACTGTTGAGCGAACCCGATGTGCTGGTGCTCGACGAGCCGACCGTCGGGCTCGACCCGGTGCTGCGTCAGCACCTGTGGGGGACGTTCGCGGAGCTCGCCCGGGCAGGCAAGGCGATCATCGTGTCGAGCCATGTCATGGACGAAGCCGAGCGCTGCGACCGTCTGCTGCTGATGCGCGACGGTCACGTGATCGCCGATGACACACCCGCCAGCCTGCTCGCCGCCACCAACAGCAGTGACATCGAAGAAGCCTTCTTGGCACTGGTCGAGGATGAGGTGTCGGCATGAGCCCCTCGATCACGCTCGCCGTCGCCCGCAGGGTGCTGACTCAGCTGCGCCGCGACTACCGCACGCTGGCGATGATGTTGGTGCTGCCGTGCCTGCTGCTGACGCTGCTGTGGTGGATGTTCGACCGCAATGAGGTGGTCTTCGAACGGCTCGGCCCGCCCTTGGTGGCGGTGTTCCCCTTCACGGTGATGTTTCTCGTGACCTCGGTGACCACCCTGCGCGAGCGGTCGTCCGGCACGTTGGAGCGGCTGCTGTCGA
>JACCVA010000041.1 GCA_013698435.1 Nocardioidaceae bacterium
CCGCCACCGCCCAAAGCGCCAGCACCACGGCCGGGGTCAGACCGAGACCGGCGCCCGAGGTGACGTCGCGCAGTCCCTCGGCCAACGCACCCGACGGCAGCATCGTGACGACGGCCTGCATCGCACTCGGGTATGCCGAGACCGGCAGCACAACCGCGCCCGCGGCGAGCAGCACGACGTAGACGAGGTTGGCCCCGGCGAGGGTGGCCTCCGCGCGCAGCGAGCCCGCCATGAGCAGACCCAGCCCGGCAAAGGCGCCGGTCCCGAGCAACAGCAGCAGCACCGCGCCGAACGCCGCACCGACGCCACCGGAGGGCCGCCAGCCCAACCAGAGACCGACACCCGCGATCAGCGACAGCTGGACAGCCTCCACCGCGAGCAGTGAGCCCACCTTGCCGAGAAGCAGGCCGGTGCGGGGGAGCGGGGAGGCTCCCAGCCGCTTGAGAACGCCGTACCGGCGCTCGAAAGCCGTCGCGATCGCAAGCGACGTGAACGCCGTCGACATGACCGCGAGCGCCATCACACCTGGTGCGAGGACGTCGATCCTCCGTCCCGCACCCAGGTCGATGACGCCGCCGGCCTCGGCGCCGCCGAGCAGCACCAGCAGCGGGATCACCAGCGCCAGCAGCAGCTGCTCGCCGTTGCGCAGCAAGAGCCGCGTCTCCATCGCCGCATGGCTGAGCACCATCTGGGTCATCGGTGCCGACCCCGGGGCGGGGGAGTGCGTCGATGGGCTCATCCGCGCAGCTCCCGGCCGGTGAGCTGCAGGAACACGTCCTCGAGGGAGTTCCGCTCGACGGCAAGCCCCTCGGGCATCACCTCGATGTCCGCGCACCAGGCCGTCACCGTGGCCAGGATCTGCGGCGTCATCGTCCCAAGGACGCGGTAGGTGCCGGGCGGAGTCGCCTCCACCCGGTAGCCACTCGGGAGCAGCCGTCCCAGCCCGTCGGCGTCGAGACCGGGGCGTGCATGGAAGCTGAGCGAACCTTTCGCTCCGGCCGAGGTGAGCTGGCGCGGGGTGCCCGACGTCAGCAACCGTCCGTGGTCGATCACGTGCACCCACGACGCGAGCCGCTCGGCCTCCTCCAGGTAGTGCGTGGTGAGCACCACCGTCACGCCGTCCGCGGCGAGCTGCTCGACGAGCTCCCAGGTACTCCGACGCGCCTGCGGGTCGAGGCCGGCGGTCGGCTCGTCCAAGAAGAGCAGCTCGGGTCGGCCGACGACGGCCAGGGCGAGTCCCAGGCGCTGTTGTTCACCTCCGCTGAGCCGCCGGTAGGGGGTACGCCCGCAGGACCCGAGCCCCAGCCGCTCGACCAGGTCACGAACGGGAAGGGGGTGGGCGTGCAGGGAGGCGACGTACCGAAGCATCTCTTCGGCGCGTACGGCGGACCAGGCGCCCCCGGACTGCAGGAGCACGCCGATTCTCGGCGCAAGGTCGCGGTGGTCCGTGACGGGGTCGCGTCCGAGCACCCGCACCCGTCCCGCGTCCGGGCGGCGGTAGCCCTCGCAGACCTCGAGCAGGGTGCTCTTGCCCGCTCCGTTGGGGCCGAGCACAGCCGTGATGCTGCCGGTGTCGACCGTCAGCGAGAGGCCGTCGACGGCCGTCTTGGCGCCGTACCTCTTGACGAGGTCGATGACGTCGACGGCAGCGCTGGACACGGCTGAAGTCTAGTGAGGCGCGGCACTGGGAGCGGGCCCGGCGTCGTGACGCTGCCGGACAGCTATCGCCAGGTAAGGCGGGCCTTATTTGAGCAGCGATCTGATTTACGACACACTGGTGTTGTGAAAAACGTGCGGACGCCTGACCGGGGTCCCGCCACGCATGGCGGCGGAGCCGTGAACGCTGCGCCGGTGTCGGGCTCAGCCACGTCAGATGCTCGGGACGACTCGCCGACGCGCGAGCGCGTGGCCCACTCGATCCTCGAGCACGGCCCGTCGACCGCGGCATTGCTCGCCGAGCGGCTGTCTCTCACTCCCGCCGCCGTCCGCCGCCACCTCGACCACCTCGTCGTCGACGGCGCCCTGGAGGCGCGCGAACCGCGCAGCTACGGCACCCGCGGCCGCGGTCGGCCGGCGAAGGTGTTCGTGCTCACCGACTCCGGCCGCGATACGTTCATCCAGGCTTACGACGACCTGGCCGCCAGCGCGCTGCGCTTCTTGAGCGAAGCAGGCGGCCCCGAGGCGGTCACCGCGTTCGCTCGCCGGCGTACCGCCGAGCTCGAGGACCGCTACCGGCCGGCCGTCGAAGCGGTGCCCGAGTCGGACCGCGCGGAGGCGCTCGCCCGAGCCTTGACCGAGGACGGCTACGCTGCCTCGGTGCGTGCGGCGCCGATCGGCGACCAGCTGTGCCAGCACCACTGCCCGGTCGCGCACGTCGCCGCTGAGTTCCCCCAGCTCTGCGAGGCCGAGACGGAGGTGTTCGCCCGCCTGCTCGGTCGACACGTCCAGCGCCTCGCGACGATCGCCCACGGCGACGGCGTGTGCACCACCAACGTGCCCGACCCCGCTTCTCTCAACGGTCCAGGCGGTCGCGGCTCCAGTGAGCCCCGTTCGGCTGCACCGCAAGCGCCGCACCACCCGGCTACACAGCACCACCCGTCAGCACGTCATCCCTCTACCCCGATCGCGAGGATCACTTCATGACATCGATCGAGCAGCGGAACCCGGAGCTCGAGGGCCTCGGCCGCTACCAGTACGGCTGGTCCGACTCCGACCTGGCCGGCGCGACCGCCCAGCGCGGCCTCAACGAGTCGGTCGTGCGGGGCATCTCCGGCCTCAAGAACGAGCCTGCATGGATGCTCGACCTCCGTCTGAAGGGCCTCAAGCTCTTCGGGCGCAAGCCGATGCCCGCCTGGGGTGCCGACCTCGACACGATCGACTTCGAGAACATCAAGTACTTCGTGCGGTCGACCGAGAAGCAGGCGACCTCCTGGGAGGATCTGCCGGCCGACATCAAGAACACCTACGACAAGCTGGGCATCCCGGAGGCCGAGAAGCAGCGGCTGGTGGCGGGCGTGGCGGCGCAGTACGAGTCGGAGGTCGTCTACCACAAGATCCGCGAGGACCTCGAGGAGCAGGGCGTCCTCTTCCTCGATACCGACACCGCGCTGCGTGAGCACGAAGACGTCTTCAAGGAGTACTTCGGCTCGGTGATCCCGGTCGGAGACAACAAGTTCGCCGCGCTCAACACGTCGGTCTGGTCGGGAGGCTCGTTCATCTACGTGCCCAAGGGCGTGCACGTCGACATCCCGCTGCAGGCGTACTTCCGCATCAACACCGAGAACATGGGCCAGTTCGAGCGGACGCTGATCATCGTCGACGAGGACGCCTACGTCCACTACGTCGAAGGTTGCACGGCGCCGATCTACAGCTCCGACTCGTTGCACTCGGCCGTCGTCGAGATCATCGTGAAGAAGGGTGCGCGCTGCCGCTACACCACGATCCAGAACTGGTCCAACAACGTCTACAACCTGGTGACCAAGCGTGCGACCTGTGAGGCCGGCGCCACCATGGAGTGGGTCGACGGCAACATCGGCTCCAAGGTGACGATGAAGTACCCCGCCATCTACCTTCTCGGTGAGCACTCCAAGGGCGAGACACTGTCGATCGCGTTCGCTGGCGAGGGTCAACACCAAGACGCCGGAGCGAAGATGGTGCACGCTGCGCCGCACACCTCCAGCTCGATCATCTCCAAGTCGGTTGCCCGCGGTGGCGGTCGCACCTCCTACCGAGGGCTCGTGCAGGTCGCCGACGG
>JACCVA010000392.1 GCA_013698435.1 Nocardioidaceae bacterium
AAGTAGGTGCCGGCGAAGAACGGCTGTCCGTCGACCGTGAGCACGCACGTCATCGGCCAGCCACCGTGGCCGGTCATCGCTTGGGTCGCCTCCATGTAGACCGCGTCGATGTCGGGCCGCTCCTCACGGTCGACCTTCACAGCAACGAAGTTGTCGTTGAGATAGTCGGCCGTGGCGGCGTCCTCGAAGGACTCGTGCGCCATCACGTGGCACCAGTGGCAGGCTGCGTACCCGACCGAGAGCAGAACCGGCACATCGCGGCGTCGCGCCTCGGCGAAGGCGTCAGGACCCCACTCCCACCAGTCCACCGGGTTGTCGGCGTGCTGCTGCAGGTACGGGCTCGTCGCTGCTGCGAGGCGGTTGGCCATGCTCCTCATCCTGCCCGAGAAAACGTCAGTCGGCTCAGGTCAGGCGGTCGGTCGGGGATCCTCTCCGGGTTCGGAAGATGGCCGCTCCCCCGTCGGCGGGTCGGCCGGTTCGTCGTGCGGTCCGGATCCGTCGTCCTCCAGCTCCGCCGCTGTGGGGACCTTGATGTTGCGCAGCTGCTTGTTCATGCTGCGCCACAGCAGATATGTCGCCACGGCCAGCGCGACCACCAGCACGAAGGCGATCCAACCCGGCTTGACGTCTTCGGGATCGTAGGCGACGTAGACGACGGTGGCCCAGTGCATCGTCATGCACCGATGCTTTCGGGCTGCCCGTCATAGGTCGCGGCGAGGTCGTGCACGCCGGCAAAGAGGTCGTCCTCGGGGATCTCGGAGTCGACCAGCGAGTGGACGAGCTCGAAGTCCTCGGTCGGCCAGGCCCGCTGGCTGACCTCCAGCGGCACCGCGAACCAGTGACCCTCGGGGTCGATCTGGGTCGCGTGGGCCAGTAGCGCCTGGTCACGGACGGCGAAGTAGTCGGCGCACGGCACGCGCGTCGTCACCCGGCGCTCGTGCTCGGGGTTGGGCTCCCACTCGGCGAGGCGCTCGGCGTACGGCGACTCGAGGCCGCGGGCGAGCATGGCCTCATGCAAGGCCACGATGCGGTCGCGATGGAACGTGTGCTGGTAATACAGCTTCAGCGGCTGCCAGGGTGTGCCGGCGTCTGGATAGGAGTCGGGGTCGCCCGCCGTCTCCCACGCCCGCATCGAGACCAGATGACACATCACATGGTCGGGATGCGGGTAGCCGCCGTTCTCGTCGTACGTCGAGATCACATGCGGCCGGAACTCGCGGATCAGGCGCACCAGCGGTTCGGTGGCTTCGTCGACCGGCGTCAGCGCGAAGCATCCTTGCGGCAGCGGCGGCTTCGGGTCGCCTTCGGGCCACCCCGAGTCCACGAAACCGAGCCAGTCCTGCCGCACCCCGAGGATCTGTCGGGCCTTGTCCATCTCAGCCCGACGTACCTCGGTCATGTTCGCCAGCACGTCCGGGCGGTCCATGCTCGGGTTGAGGATCGAGCCGCGCTCGCCCCCGGTGCAAGTGACGACGTGGACGTCGACCCCGTCGGCGACGTACTTGGCTGTCGACGCGGCGCCCTTGCTCGACTCGTCGTCGGGGTGCGCGTGGACATGCATCAGCCGCAACCCCTCATTCACTGCACTACCTCACTCCCTGCACGCCGGCCGGCGATGGTCCGAGGACAATGGTGGCAGGCACGCTCCGCGTGCCGCGACCTGGCGTCGCCTACCTCATACAACCTCGACCTACGGAGCACATTCCCGATGACGGATCCGCGCACTCCGGATGCCGGCCGGCAGACGGTGGCCGAGCGGTACGGCACCCCGTCGGCGGGAGGTCGCCGCGCTCTCCAGATCGTGATCGCGGTGCTGGTTCTGGTCTGCCTCAGCTGGTTGGGGTGGGCGGCCTGGACACATGCCAACCAGCAGGTCGACGGCGAGCTGACGTCGTTTGACGTCGTCTCCGCGCACGAGGTGGCAGTCGTGATCGACGTACGCCGAGGCAGCGGCGAAGCGGTCGAGTGCACCCTGCAGGCCAAGGCAGCAGACTTCGCCGTGGTGGGCGAGGAAGTCGTCGTGATCCCGGCCGGTGACGAAGGCACGGTCACGCAGGAGCTGACGTTGCGCACCGACCGCGAAGCCACCACGGCAACGGTCAAGGACTGCCGGACGGCACCCTGAGCGCCTCCCTCTCGTCGTCCGGGCGTCCACTGCGGGTCACGTTTTGCGGTAGAGGGGTGCACCTTTGATAACCTCGTTCCTTCCCCAATTCGGGCGCTGTAGTTCTGCATGCCCGCACGCTAGGAGCACAACCCGTGACACAGCCCACCGCTGAGAGCGCCATCTGGCTGACCCAGGAGGCGCACGACCGTCTTGTCGACGAAGTAGCGCACCTCAAGGGTCCCGCCCGAGCTGAGATCTCCCTGCGCATCGCCGAGGCTCGTGAAGAAGGCGACCTGCGCGAGAACGGCGGATACCACGCCGCGCGCGAGGAACAGAGCAAGGCCGAGGCTCGGATCGCCCAGCTCGAAGACATGCTCCGCCGCGCCCAGGTCGGTGAGACGCCGGCGAACGACGGCGTCGTCGAAGCCGGCATGAAGGTCACCGTGAGGTTCGCCGACGACTCCGAGACCGAGACGTTCTTGCTCGGCGCCCGCGAGATGCTCGGCCTCGACGACAGTGTCGACGTGGGCGTCTACTCGCCGCAGTCGCCGATGGGATCAGCCATCCTCGGCAAGAAGCCGGGCGACAAGGCGACGTTCACTGCCCCCAACGGCAAGGACATCTCCGTCGAGATCGTCGCGGCCAAGCCCTTCACCTCCTGACAGTCCGGCTGTTGCGGACGTCTTCCGACACACGACGGCAGACGAACGCCCACACCCCGCTTCCGCGGACGTCTTCCGACACACGACGGCAGACGTACACCCGACAGACGTACGCCCCGACAACCAGCAACGGCCCCGCCGACAACCCGGCAGACCTCGCCACTGCAGCGGTGGGCACCAGACGAACGCCTCAGCTGACCCTAGGGTCGTAGCCGCCGGCGCGGAGCTTGGCGAGTACCTGCTCGCTGTGGCTGTGGCCGCGCATCTCCATCTGCAGGACGACCTCGACCTGGTCGAGTGGCAGGGACTCCGACGTCCGCTCGTGCACGACATCCAACACGTTGGCGTCCGCGGCGCTGAGCTCGTTGAGGAGCCGCGCGAGCCCACCGGGGCGGTCAGGGATGCGGCAGCGGATGGCCAGGTAGCGCCCCTGGGCGGCCATCCCGTGCCGGATCACCCGCATCAGCAGCAGCGGGTCGATGTTGCCTCCGGACAAGACCACCACCACCGGCCCGGCGAACGCGGTCGGGTCATCCATCAGCGCCGCGACGGCAGCAGCACCCGCTGGCTCGACGACTACCTTGGCGCGTTCGAGCAGCGCGAGCAGCGCCGTCGACAGCGACTCCTCGGAGACCGTCCGGATCTCGTCGACGTAGCGTTGGATCGCTTCGAAGGGCACGGCACCGGGGCACCCTACGGCGATCCCGTCCGCCATCGTCGCCATGCTTCGCAGCGGGACCGGCTTGCCGGCCGACAGGGAAGCCGGGTACGCGGCCGCAGACTCGGCCTGGACGCCCACGACCCTCACGTCGGTACGCACAGCCTTGATCGCGGTGGCGATGCCCGCCAGGAACCCTCCCCCGCCGGTGGGCACGATGACCGTCTCCACATCAGGCGTCTGCTCGAGGATCTCAAGCCCGCAGGTCCCCTGCCCGGTGACGATGTCGGCATGGTCGAAGGGGTGGATGAGGACGGCGCCGGTTCTCGCCTCGAACTCGCGGGCGGCCACCAGGCACTCGTCGATGGTGTGCCCGACGAACTCGACGTCTGCCCCGTACCCGCGGGTCGCCTTCTCCTTCGGGATCGGGGCGCCGTTCGGCATGAACACGGTGGCCTTGATGCCCAGCATCTGTGCTGCCAGTGCCACACCCTGCGCGTGGTTGCCGGCACTCGCCGCAACGACACCGCGAGCGCGCTCGTCGGCAGAGAGGTTGTTGATGCGCAGGTAGGCGCCGCGGATCTTGAAGGAGCCGGTGCGCTGCAGGTTCTCGCACTTGAGCGAGACCGCTGTCCCCGTGAGCGCGCTGAGCCAGCGAGACGTCTCCATCGGTGTGACGAGGGCGGTGCCCGCGAGCCGCCCTCGCGCAGCCTCGATCGCCGCCAGCGTCACCGGGGGCCCCGCCTCTGTGAGGTCGGCCGGCGTGGCGGAGGCGCCCGAGACAGCGTCACTGGGGTCCATGGTCCGCAGCCTAGGCCGTTTCGCCCTGACACCCGCGGCGGTCGCCCTGAGCGGTCAAGGTGGCGGACCTCACACTATTTGCATGTTACATACATCCAGTTGTATGCTTGCGCCATGCAAGTTTTTGAGACGCCTGCCTCTCCGGAGGAGTCGGTGATCGCGCTACTCATGCAGGCCGGCCGTCGCCTCCGCACTCGCCACCCCGAGGACGAGGTCGACCCGTCCTGCTTCCCGCTGGCCAAACGGCTCATGTGCGGTGACGCGATGCGCGTCTCCGACCTCGCCGGTCAGGTCCAGCTCGACACGTCGACCGTCAGCCGGCAGATCAAGCAGCTCGAGTACAAGGGCTTCCTCGAACGTACGTCGGACCCTGACGACGGTCGCGCCAGCCTCGTTCGGCTCACCGACCACGGCCGCGCCACCATGGAGGCCGCCTTCCGGCGCCGCCGAGAGCGCATCAAGGCCGCCCTCGACCCCTGGAGCGAGCGCGACCGCGCCCAGCTCCAGAAACTCCTCACCCGCCTCGCCGCAGACCTGCGCGTGGCCAATGACCTCGACGCGCAAGCAGTCGACACCTCGTCCGAAAGCCAGCTCAGATGACCCAGCCACAGATCCCTGACTCCCAGGGCTACCTCTCCCACCGCCAGATCCTCATCGTGATGGGCGGGTTGATGGCCGGCATGTTCCTCGCCGCCCTCGACCAGTCCATCGTCGGTACGGCGCTGCCCCGCATCACCAGCGAGCTCGGCGGGCTGGACAAGCTCTCCTGGGTGGTGACGGCGTACCTGCTCACCCAGACCGCGTCGACTCCCCTGTGGGGCAAGATCTCCGACCTCTACGGGCGCAAGCTGATCTTCCAGGCCGCCATCATCACGTTCCTCGCCGGCTCGCTGCTGGCCGGCCTGGCGCAGGGCATCGGTGAGCTCATCGCGTTCCGCGCCGTCCAGGGACTCGGTGGCGGCGGCTTGTTCGCGCTTGCCCTGGCCACCATGGGCGACATCGTCCCGCCCCGTGAGCGTGGACGTTACGGCGGCTACTTCGGCGCCGTCTTCGGCACGTCGAGCGTGCTCGG
>JACCVA010000100.1 GCA_013698435.1 Nocardioidaceae bacterium
TGTCGTAGCTGATCTCCTCGTCTAGCTCCAGGCTGAACCCGCAGTCCAGCACGGTCAGGTCGACCAGCCCCCGCGACGCCGCGATCACCTGACGCAGCAGTGCCGGCCGCACCTCCGCCCACCGGTCTGCACGCGGGATGCCCGTGAGCACCCGTAGCGTCGGTGTGACTGCGCGAGCATGGGCGGCGAGCATGCGAGGAAGCAGCGTGCCCATGTTCGCGGCACGAGTGGCGGCGAGCAGCCCGGATGACTCATCGAGCAGCCCGAGGAGCTGGGCGGTGGAGCCGCCGTAGACGTCGCAGTCGAGCAGCGTCGTCTGCGCTCCGAGCGTCGAGAGCTCACTGGCCAGTCCGAGCGCGACCGTGGACCGGCCGGGAGCCCCCGACGGGCCCCACACTGCGATCACTCGGCCTCGCCGTGAAGAGCTCTGCTGTCGGGCGTCGTCTGTCCAGCGGCTGCTCGCCGGCTCGCGCCCCGACCCGTCTGCTCCCGATGCCGCTGAGCCACCACGCCGGACCCCGCCGCCCGGGTCAGTCGTCAGCCTCCCGTCGGAGCCGGTATCGAAGGCCGAGCTCTCGCTCTGACCGGCCCGCGCCTCGCGGATGGCGTCTACCACCTCGGCGGGGACCTCGGTCGCCACGACTACATCGATTCCGAGGCTGCGCAGCAAGGCCTCGTCGGCACTTGCGGCACTCGCCGTCACGCCCACCACAGCAACGTCCTCACCCCGCAGTCGGGTGACGACTTCGGCGTCGAGGCCTCGTAGCGCCGCAGAGACCACGGCGACCTGGGCCTGCCGGCTCGACGCGGTGGCGATGAGGTCGGCGAGGTCGACGCAGCGACGCACGACGTGCAGGTCGTGCCCGCTCAGGTTGTCGAGAAGGCGCGCCTCGAACTCGCTCACACCGACGGCGACCAGCACTCCCAGCGAGGACACGTCAGCCCCCCACCCTGATCAGCACGACGGACGCGTCGCGGAGCTGGTCGAGCACGCCCGCGAGGTCGACGTCACCCGGGAGGGAGACGACCACCTGTCGGTCTCCGCCTACACCGCCCTGGCCTGTCGCGGACACGGCGACCACAGTGACCGAGCCAAGCACCAGCGCTGAGTGCCGGCCGACAGCCGTCGGCACCGCCCAGATGTCGACGACGTCGCCGCGAGCGAGATCGGACGGCATACCGGAGTCAGGGACCCCCAGCGGCAGCTGTGCGGGCACGTCCTCGGCGGAATCGGTCACTGCCCCCACCGACAGCAGCTCACCAGCCGCTACGTCGTGCACGAGGTGCAGGCCCGAGGGGAATGCCGCATCTGCGACAAGGTAGCCGTCGGCGTCGGAAGCGTCGCCGAAGTGCACATCGACCGGTCGCACGTCACCGGCGCCGATGTCCATGCCTGCGGTGCCCTCGACATCGAGGACCCAGACGGCCACCGTCTCATCGGCAGCGGCCAGGACGCGGGCGCCGACAACGATGGATGCCAGCACCAGCACCACGCCGAGCCAGAGCCGGGGATCACGCCACCTGCTGCGCCGCAGTCGACTGGCCGGGGGGGAAGCCAGGTCGCCCCCGGTCTCGACGGCGGTGGTGCGCACCGCGCGGTGGTCGACGGACACGTCGTCCATTCTGCCCGGACCTGACGAACCAGGGGAAGAGCTGTCCACAGGCTCGTTGGGCCCCGATCAGTCCGTCCGCCCGGCGTGAGAAACTCGGCCCATGGCAACCGGCTCGAGCCCGCGCTTCCTGCCGCTGGCTGAGGTGTCCGAGGTGCTGAGCATCTCCGCCGCTCAGGTCTACGCGCTCGTGCGTCGTGGCGAGCTGAGGGCCATCAAGATCGGCGGCCGCGGTCAGTGGCGGGTGGAGGCGACCGAGCTCGAGGCCTACATCGAGAGGATGTACAAGTCCACCCGCGACTTCATCGACGACCACCCGTACGTCGGCGACACCAACGCTGACCACCTCCACGCCGACGACTCCGACGAGCACGCGGTCGACTGAGAGGTCAAACCGCTGCGCTCAGTCCCAGCCGGAGCTGAGCCGGCGTACGGCCGCGATTGCGCCGAAAGCCACCGTGCTGGTGCCCCGCACCACGTCGAGACGGGGCACCTCACCGACGTCGTGCTCGGCGACGTCGACGAAGTCGGCACCGACACGATGCGGAGTTCCGACGACGCAAGAACCGTCGCGCAGCGCCACCCGGACCGGACACCGGTCGACGGCGATGGCCCTCAGCGCGAAGGCCAACCCAAGTCGCTGCGCGACGACACCCACCCCCTGCGGGCTCACCGACCCGGGACCGAGGTCGCAAAGCGTCAGCACCGCCGACAGCGGCACCACCACCTCGGCTGATCCGCCCAGCAGCAGCCAGTCGGCTCCTACCTGGCCGACGGTCCCCTCAATCGGCCCCCCACCCAGCACGGTGAGCCGGACCGTCTCGCCGACCCGGTGCCGCAGCCGGTTCACCAGGCGCACCTGAGCGGTTTCGGCACGGGTGCGGTCGGAGATCTCGGCTTCGAGCTCCGCGCGCTCCCAGGCCTGCACCTGGCCTTCGAGGTCGGCGAACAGGTCGTGCCAGCGCATGTGACGACCGTAAGGGTGCGCCTCCCAGTCCGCTACTGCTGTGGACGGACACTTGACGAACGGCATCCAGTCGAGGCTAAATAAAGCAAACGTAAGCAAACGAAGGTTGTCAAGGTTTCGAATGTTGTCCCAGCCACGCTGTCGCCCTCTTGTCGTCCTGGTGTCGAGCTGGGCGACTGCGGCCCTGCTCGTTCGCCACCTGCTGGCGGTTGCCGAAGCCGTCCGCGGCACCCGCCCCTCCCGCCCGCTGACGATCGACACGATTCTCGTCGACCTCGCCGGTTGGGCACTGACCGCGGCCGCTGTCATGTTGCTGCTCTGCGTCGGCCTGGTGGCACTCGAGACACTCGTCGGTGAGCGGCTGCCCTTTGTCGCCAGAGCTGCCAGCGTCGGGTGCCCGAAATGGGGCCGCCGGCTGGCTCTCGCCCTCTGCGGGCTGGGGATCGCCGCCCCGCTCGCCCCCTCGCCGGCCCTGGCCCACGTGCACGACGTGTGTACGTCGACATGCCCAGCGCCCTCCCCCGCACCGGAACGTGTCCGCCTCGACGGGTTGCCGATGCCCGACCTGCCCAGCATCACCGGCTCCGCGCCCGACCTGCATCCCGGGCCGCAGCACCCCGGCGTGCGACTTTTCGCCGACGACGTCTCGCGCGTGACGGTGCAGGTGGGCGACAGTCTGTGGCGCATCGCCGCGCGCGAGCTGGTGGGCAACGCGTCGGACCCAGCGGTCGCCGCGCGCGTCGACCAGTGGTACGTGCGCAACCGCGCGGTCATCGGACCTGACCCAGACTTGATCTTCCCCGGCACCCAGCTCGACCGACCGGAGGTATCACCGTGAGCACTCCACCTCGTCCTCGCCCGGCACCCCGGGTGCCGGCATGGCGCCCCGCCGAGCCCCCGCTCGACACATCGCAGCCGCCCTACACCCAGGGCTCGCTGGCCTTGAGCTACGCCCTGCCAAGCGGTGTCAGCGCCGAGCCTCGAACCTCAGCCCTCACGCTGGTGCGACCGTCCGCGACCGGTGCCTCGGCATCCGACCCCACCGGCACAGCGCCCGCTGGTGCGCCCGACGCCGCCGCCTGGGCGGCTCGGTTCGTGCAGGCCGTCATCGAGGTCGTCTCGAGCGACCGACCGCTGAGCCAGCTCGTGCGATGGACTGACGAGTCGGTATATGCCGAGATCGCCCGCCGGCAGCGAACCGTGCAGCTGCGCCGGGGCACCGATCCACACGTCCGCGTCAGCCGTCAGCAGGTGGCAACGGTGCACGTGACGCAGCCGACCTCCGAAGC
>JACCVA010000128.1 GCA_013698435.1 Nocardioidaceae bacterium
GGTCGTAGAGGCTCTCGCCGCCGTCGGCCGCGACGCAGGCGGCGCCACGGTCGTCGACAAGGTTGCAGGCATCGAGGCACGTGGGTTCATCCTCGCGGCGCCGGTCGCGTTGGCCCTGGGGACCGGCTTCGTGCCGGTGCGCAAGGAAGGCAAGCTGCCCGGCCTCACCCACTCCCAGTCCTACTCCCTCGAGTACGGCACAGCGACGCTGCAGATCCACCAGGACGCGCTGACGGCGGGGGAGCGGGTGCTGCTGATCGACGACGTCCTGGCGACCGGTGGCACCGCCGCCGCCACGATCTCGCTGATCGAGCGGTCGGGGGCTCACGTCGAAGCAGTGGCGGTGCTGATCGAGCTCGGGTTCCTGCACGGCCGCGACCAGCTCGACAACCAACGGCTCGTCGCGCTCACCAGCGTCTGATCGCCTCCTGGGGACCAGCCCGGCGCTGAGCGTCGGGCCGGCACCGGACGACTAGACTGGCGGTCCGCGCACCTGCAGGCAGGAGCAGCCAGTGTCGGACGACGTGCTCGCCGAGACCCCGGTAACGGCGGTCCCCGAGAGTGCATCCGCCCCTGCGCGGATGCGGACGCGGCTGGCTCGGATCGGGCGTACGCAGTCGTCCGACCCGGTGCTCGAACCGCTGTTCAGAATCGTCAAGAACACCCACCCGAAGGCCGATCTCGCGGTCATCGAGAAGGCTTACAGGGTGGCCGAGAACGCCCACGTCGGCCAGCAACGCCGCAGTGGCGACCCGTACATCACTCACCCGCTGGCGGTGACGTCGATCCTTGCCGAGCTCGGCATGACCGCGCCGACGTTGTGCGCGGCCCTGCTGCACGACACCGTCGAGGACACGCCCTACACCCTTGAGCAGCTGCGCCGGGACTTCGGTGACGAGGTGGCCCTCCTTGTCGACGGTGTCACGAAGCTCGACAAGGTCCGCTACGGCGACGCCGCCGAGGCCGAGACGATCCGCAAGATGATCGTGGCGATGAGCAAGGACATCCGGGTCCTCGTCATCAAGCTGGCGGACCGGCTGCACAACATGCGGACGCTGCGCTTCCTCAAGCCGGCCACGCAGGAGCGCAAGGCAACCGAGACGCTCGAGATCTACGCCCCGCTGGCGCACCGACTCGGCATGAACACCATCAAGTGGGAGCTCGAGGACCTCGCGTTCGCGACGCTGCACCCCAAGGTGTACGACGAGATCGTCCGGCTGGTTGCCGACCGGGCGCCGGCGCGTGACGAGTTCCTGGCAACGGTCATCGACCAGGTCCAGGGCGACCTGCGGGCCGCCAAGATCAAGGCGACCGTCACCGGGCGCCCGAAGCACTACTACTCGATCTACCAGAAGATGATCGTCCGCGGCCGCGAGTTCACCGAGATCTACGACCTGGTGGGCATCCGCGTGCTCACCGAGTCGTTGCGTGACTGCTACGCCGCGCTTGGCGTTCTGCACGCCCGCTGGAACCCCGTGCCGGGACGCTTCAAGGACTTCGTTGCGATGCCGAAGTTCAACATGTACCAGTCGCTGCACACCACGGTGATCGGACCCGGCGGCAAGCCGGTCGAGCTGCAGATCCGCACCTTCGGGATGCACCGCAGAGCCGACTACGGTGTCGCCGCCCACTGGAAGTACAAAGAAGACAGCCAGGCCGGCCTCGAGACCGACCGGCCGGCGACCAAGAGTGAGACCACGGGCGACATGACCTGGGTGCGCCAGCTGATGGACTGGCAGCGGGAGATGGAGGACCCAGGGGAGTTCCTCGACTCGCTGCGCTTCGAGATCAACTCGTCCGAGGTCTACGTCTTCACACCGAGGGGTGAGGTCATCGCCTTGCCGACCGGTGCGACGCCTATCGACTTCGCCTACTCGATCCACACCGAGGTCGGCCACCGGTGCATCGGCGCCCGCGTCAACGGCCGCCTCGTCCCGCTGGAGTCGACCCTCGACAACGGCGACGTCATCGAGGTGTTCACGTCGAAGGCGCAGAACGCCGGACCGAGCCGCGACTGGCTGTCCTTCGCCAAGAGCACCCGCGCCCGCAGCAAGATCAAGCAGTTCTTCACCAAGGAGCGTCGCGAGGAGGCGATCGAGCACGGCAAGGAGGCGCTCGTGCGCCACATGCGGCGAGAAGGACTGCCGCTGCAACGGATGCTCACTCACGAGACCTTGGCGGTCGTGGCGTCTGACATGCGGCACCACGACGTCACCGCCTTGTACGCGGCGATCGGCGAGGGCAACGCCACTGCCCAGAGCGTCGTACGCCGGATCCTCGAGCTGTTCGGCGACCAGGCTGCTGCCGACGAGGCCGCCGAGACCGTCTCGATCACGAGCGAGCGCGAGCGACGTCCGCTGTCGCCGCGCGGTGACGCCGGGGTGATCGTCAAGGGCACGACCGACGTGTGGATCAAGCTGGCGCGCTGCTGCACCCCGGTGCCCGGCGACACGATCGTCGGTTTCGTCACCCGTGGTGACGGGGTCTCGGTGCACCGGGTCGACTGCACCAACATGAAGAGCCTCGAGGCCGAGCCGGGCCGGATGGTCGAGGTCGAGTGGGCCCCGACAGCCCAGTCGATGTTCCTCGTCGCCATCCAGGTCGAGGCGCTCGACCGGGCCCGGCTGCTGAGCGACGTCACCCGGGTGCTCTCCGACGTCCACGTCAACATCTTGTCGGCGTCCGTCGCCACTTCGCGCAACCGGATCGCCAAGAGCCGGTTCACCTTCGAGATGGCCGACCCGACGCACCTCGGCCACGTGCTCAAGGCCGTCCGGACCGTCGACGGCGTTTTTGACGCCTACCGCGTCACCCAGTAGGTCCGATCGACAGGGCCACCTCAGCCGCTGAACTCGGACAGCGCGCTCCTGGCCTGGCCGAGCCAGGCCTGGCGGGCCTCGATGGCCGACCGCGCGTCGTCGGCCTTCTTGGAGTTCCCAGCTGCTTCGGCCTTCTCGAGGTCTGCCCGGAGCGAGGAAATCGTCGCCTCGAGCTGGGCGACCGTGTCCGCGGCCCGGGCGTGACCCTCGGGGTTGCTCCGTCGCCACCGGTCGTCCTCGGCCCCGCGGACCGCTTGCTCGATTCGTTTGAAACGGGCCTCGAGGTCAGCCAGCTGGTCCCTCGGCACCTTGCCGGCGGCGTCCCAGCGGTCGGCAAGCGAGCGGAACGTCTCTCGAGCCTGCTTGGCGTCGCGAACCGGCGCCAGCTTCTCGGCCTCGACCAGGAGCTGCCGCTTCACCTCGGCGTTGGCGGTGTACTCCTCGTCCAGCTTGGAGTTCTCGGAGTCACGGGCACCGAAGAACGTGTCCTGGGCGCCGCTGAACCGCTTCCACAAGGCGTCGTCGACGTCCCTCTCGGCACCGCCCGCGGCCTTCCACTGCTGCATCAGCTCCCGATAGGCGCGCGCGGTCGCACCCCAGTCCGTCGATGTGGCCAACGCCTCGGCATCGACCACCAGCTTCTCCTTCACGGCGCGGGCGGTGTCACGACGCTCGTGCACCTCGGCGAAGTGCTGTTTGCGCCGGCGCGTGTAGGTCGTGCGGGCCGAGGAGAACCGGTGCCACAGCTCGTCGTCGGTCTGCTTGTCGATCCGGGGGAGTACCTTCCACTCGTCGAGCAGCTCCCGCATCCGGTTCGCGCCCTGACGCCAGTCGGAGCCCTGGGCGACCTGTTCGGCCTGCGCGGCGATCGCCTCCTTGGCGGTCTTCGACCGGGCCGCCTTGGCGGCGCGCTCGGCCTTGCGCTTCTCCCGGCGGCGCGCGATCAGCGGCTCCAGGGCGTCGAGCCGGGCGGCCAGCGCGTCGAGGTCACCGACGGCTTGCGCCGAGAGCACTGACTCCCGCAGCTTGCGCGTCGTCGTAGTCGCCTCGTCGGGTGACAGCGAACCCGACACGATGCGCCTCTCGAGCAGGTCGACCTCGACCACCAGCCCCTCGTAGCGGGTGCGGTAGAACGCCAGGGCTGCTTCGCGGTCCCCTTCCGGCCACTGTCCGACCAGACGCTCCCCGGCCGCGGTGGTGACGTAGACGTTCCCGGCGTCGTCCACGCGCCCGTGCGTGTCCGGGGGCGTCGTGGGCGGGGGTACGCCGGGTGCGATCGCGGCGGGTGACGGACCCGGGCGCGGCGGCGGCGGACCCGGGCGCGGCGGGGCGGCCGCGACCGGCTGCTCGACCGCGGGATCCGCGTTCTGCTCGGTCATGAGCTCTCCGGGGTGGTGGGAGCGGTGGTCGGCTGGCCCGAGGACTCCCCACCGTTGCTGGCAGGCGTGCGCAGATCGGTGCTGAAGGAGTCGGTCGGGACCACCGGGGTCTCAGCCTGCTTCTCCTGGTCGAGGATATAGAGAACCAGCCAGATCAGCCCGGCAGCGACCGCGAGCCCGACGACGACGGCGACAACGACGCTGATGCGGCGGCGGCGCTTCGCGTCCTGGCTCCGACGCACTGACTGCCGATCCCACTTGGCGCGCGCGAGCTGTCTGCGGCGCTGCTTGTAGCTGACCACCCAGACCTCCCGATGACGCCGACGTCGGGGTCGGACCGGTTGCACAGTCTAGGAGGACGTCTTGCACGCTCGGAGCGCCGCATGCCGATCGTGACCATGCTGTGCCCGATGGGTAGGCTTCCCGGCGTCCGCCACCCCAGAGGAGTCCTGTGCTCATCGCTGCCTTTCCGGCGGGGCCGTGGGGCACGAACTGCTACGTCGTGGCTGCTGCGCCCGGCGAGGAGTGTGTCGTCATCGACCCCGGCAAGGACGCCACGTCCGGAGTAGCCGAGGTTGTCCGGCAGCATCGGCTGCGACCTGCCGCGGTCCTGCTCACCCACGGGCACATCGACCACGTCTGGTGCGTCGTCCCGGTCGCCGGTGCCTACGATGCGACGGCGTACCTGCACCCCGACGACCGTGGCATGCTGACGGACCCGGCAAGCGGCGTGTCGCCGGAGTCGGCGCAGTTCCTGCTCGGCAGCGACTACTCGTTCGCCGAGCCCGACGACCTCCGACCGCTCGAGGACGGGGCAGTGCTCGAGCTGGC
>JACCVA010000129.1 GCA_013698435.1 Nocardioidaceae bacterium
CAGCGCGCCGGACGCCAGCGTCAAAAGGGCGTCGCTGGAGTGTCCCATCGCCAAGTTGCCGGGTCTGCTGCCTGTCGTCGTACGGCGCTATGGTCGTCGGTGTGGACGCACCCCTCGCGCTGTACCGCCGGTACCGTCCCGACACCTTCGCAGACGTGATCGGGCAGGACCACGTCACCCACCCGCTGTCGCACGCTCTCGACAACAACCGGGTCAACCACGCCTACCTGTTCTCGGGCCCCCGCGGCTGCGGGAAGACCACCAGCGCACGGATCCTGGCGCGCGCCCTCAACTGTGAGCAGGGCGCTACGTCGGTGCCGTGCGGCGTGTGTGAGTCGTGCGTCGAGCTGGCGCGGGGCGGCCCGGGCTCGATCGACGTCATCGAGATCGACGCCGCAAGCCACGGTGGCGTCGACGACGCACGCGACCTGCGGGAGCGCGCCTTCTTCTCCCCGATGAGGTCGCGTTACAAGGTCTACATCATCGACGAGGCCCACATGGTCAGCACGCAGGGCTTCAACGCCCTGCTCAAGCTGGTGGAGGAGCCCCCGGCGCACATCCGGTTCGTGTTCGCGACGACCGAGCCCGACAAAGTGATCGGCACAATCCGGTCGCGCACCCACCACTACCCATTCAGGCTGGTGCCTCCGAAGATCCTCGGTGACTACATCGTCGAGCTCTGTCAGCGCGAAGGCGTCACGATCGAGCACAACGTCGTGCCCCTGGTCGTCAGGGCCGGCGCCGGGTCGGTGCGTGACAGCCTGTCGGTGCTCGACCAGATGATCGGGGGCTCAGGTCCCGACGGCGTCACGTACGCGCTGGCCACGGCGCTGCTCGGCTACACGCCTGACAGCCTGCTCGACGAGACCGTCGACGCGTTGGCCGCGGCCGACGGCGGCACCGTCTTCGGTGTCGTCGACAAGGTCATCGAGACCGGCCAGGACCCTCGCCGTTTTGCCGAGGATCTGCTGCACCGGTTGCGTGATCTGGTGGTGGTGAGCGCCGTCCCCGACGCACTCACCCGCGGTCTCATCGAGATGCCGGAGGACCAGGCCGAGCGGCTCGCCGGACAGGCAGCCCGGCTGGGGCGCGCGGAGCTCACCCGGGCCGCCGACATCGTGAGCACCAGCCTGACCGACATGCGCGGTGCCACTGCGCCTCGGCTGCTCCTGGAGCTGATGTGCGCCCGCATCCTGCTGCCCGGGCTCGACGACAGCGCAGCAGGCGTCGGCGCCCGGCTCGACCGGGTTGAGCGCCGGTTGTCCGTCGTCGGCACACCCTCGACGGAGCTCCGCCAGTCTGCAGCTGCTCCCTCGGCGCCGGCTGCCAAGGCGGTTGAGCCGCCAACGGACGCACCGACCCCTTCCGTCGGCGACGCCGCACAGGTCTCCGCTCCGTCCGGCGAAGAGGCGTCGCCCGCTTCGGCCGAGCCTTCCTCCACACCCACAGAGAGCCTTACGCCAGCGAGTGTTGAGCCAGGCGGGCTCACGGTCGTCGACGTGCGCCGGCTGTGGCCCGGCGTACTGGCCCGGGTGCAGACGATGAAGCGGTACGCCTGGGCACTGCTGACACAGAACGCGCAGGTGATGGATGTGGGCGGCGGAGTCATCACGATCGGGCTGGTCAACGCCGGTGCCCGCGACAGCTTCGTCAGGGGCGGTCACGACGAGATCCTGCGGCAAGCCCTCATCGACGAGCTGGGTGTCGACTGGTCGGTCGAGGCCATCATCGACGGCACCGTCGGCGGTCCCGGCCGCACCGCCCGCCATCTCGAGCCCGAGCAGCTCGGCCCTCCCGCAGCGTCGGTCGCAGAACCAGTCGCGCCCGCGGAGACACCGGCGCGGACCGAGGAGGTGGAGCGGGCGAAGGGCGCCATCCGACCCACCCGCAAGGGGGACCCCGCCGAGGCGCTCAGCGACGAGCCGCCACCGGAGCTGCACGACGACGACGACATCATCGACGAGTCCCTGACGTCGCGGGAGCTGCTGGCCCGTGAGCTCGGCGCCGAGGTCATCCAAGACATCCGCCACGGTTCGGCGTGATCTCACACACTTTGGCGTCACGGCAGGCGGGTGGCGGGGGCCGGTCGCTGGCAACGTTTCCTACGGTGGCGTAACCTACGGTGACGTAGGTAAGCCGCGGATGAGGAGTCTCAAGATGACCACCCAGATCAGTCAGCCCGACCTGTTGCGCGAGCTCGAGCAGGTCGTCGAGGCTGAGCTCAACCGCCACCTCGGCGTGGCCAAGGAGTGGTTCCCGCACGACTACATCCCGTGGACCGACGGGCGCAACTACGACGGCCTCATGGGTGGCGACCCCTGGAGCCCCGACGACGCCGACATCCCCGAGGTGGCGCGCACCGCACTCATCGTCAACCTGCTCACGGAGGACAACCTCCCGAGCTACCACCACGAGATCGCCGTGCTCTTCG
>JACCVA010000141.1 GCA_013698435.1 Nocardioidaceae bacterium
GAGTCACGCTTGCTGGCCACGTCGAGTCCCAGCTCTCTCCCTCCGATGACGGCGAGCCAGGCCGCAGCCGCCGCGGGTACGGCAGCCGCGACGACTCGTACCACGAAACCTGCCAGGTCGCGGCCGGCGAACCGGCCGAGCCGCCGGGACAGGATGCTCAACGACAGCAGGGCTCCCACGAGGTAGGCGCCGCCGTACGCCAGGGCGAGCACCGGTGCGACGTGCTCGGGGGCGACCAGGCTGGTAAGGGTGACCGCGAGTGTGATGTTGACGGCCGCGATGCCGCACTGGATGAAGAACGGCGTCCGGGTGTCCTCGACGGCGTAGAAGCCGCGCAGCGCGATGTAGTGGACGCTGAACATCAGCAGTCCTGGCGCGAACGCGATCAAGGTGTTGCCGAGTGCGCCGGTGTTGCCCGCGGCCTGCCCGTAGCTGAACATCACGGTCGCCAGCGCCGGCCCGAGCACAAGCAGCGCGACCGCGAAGGGCACGATCACCGACAGCACCATTCGCAGCGTCCGGCCCATCTCTTGGCCGACCTCGCGGAGCCGCCCGTCGGCCGCCAGCCCGGAGATCAGCGGGATCGTGGCCGTCGCCAACGACACCGTGACTATCGAGTGCGGCACCTGCGTGAGGAGGAACGCGTTGGCGTAGACCGTGTAACCGCTTCCGGCGCCGCCGCCGCCACTGGTGGCGCCCTCGGCCACGCCACCGGTCGCGAGGCGGACCATCACGTAGAACGCCACCTGGTTGACGATGACGAAACCCACGGTCCACGACCCGAGCCGCAGCGTGTGCCCGAGCCCGGTCCCCCGGAAGTCGAACCGGGGCCGGATCCGGAAGCCGCTGGCGCGCAGGTAGGGCAGCAGCACGAGGGTCTGGGCGACGATCCCGAGGGTGGAACCCAGTCCCAGCAGGACCTCCTGGTCGGTGGTGTAGCCGCCGCCGGCCGCCGGGTCGGCGTACAGGATCAGGTAGGCGGCGATGGCGCCGATCGAGAGCAGGTTGTTGACGATGGGCGCCCACATCATCGGGCCGAACCGGCCCCGGGCGTTGAGGATCTGCCCGATGAGGACGAACATGCCGTAGAAGAAGATCTGCGGCAGGCACCAGCGGGCGAAGTCGATTAGCGACTCCCGCTCCTGTGCGAGCGTGGGGTCGGTGAAGTACGCACCGTCGACGAAGACGCGCATGAGGTACGGCGCCAGCAACACCAGCACCGCGGTGACGCCGGCCAGCACCACGGCCCCCAACGTGACGATGCGGTTCGCGTAGGCGTCGCCGCCGTCCGCGTCGTTCTTGATTGCTCGCACCAGCTGCGGCACCAGCACGGTGTTGAAGACGCCTCCCGCGACGAGGATGTAGAGGCTGTTGGGGATCGTGTTCGCGACGTTGAAGACTTCCCCCTGCACGGCCAGCCCTATCGCGGCTGCCAGCAGACCCGCACGCAGGAACCCGGTGACGCGGGAGACCAAGGTGCCGAGCGCCATCACCGCGCTGGCGTTGAGGGTGCGGGAGAACGACCCGGCGGGCTCGCTCGTCATGGGCTGGGCTTCCCGCGCGGTGTCAGCCCCGTCGTGCGAATGCGCCTGATGATCTGGAAGGCGGCCGCGACCAGGACCACCGCCGACCCCAGCGCGATCACGATCCAGATCGCCACCCCGATCTGAGTGGCCCGGACGTCGAACTTGGAGGGCGGTCCGACGACGCGGCCGGTGAGCGTGGCCAGCCGCACGCGTACCTGCGTCACACCGGAGCTGTCGGCACTCATCGACGCCTGGATGTCCGCGCTCTCGCCAGGTTCGAGTCGCAGCGGCTCGATGGGCGCGATCTTCAGTGCCGGGTTTCCTGGGGTTACGTTGACCCGCACTGTGACCCCGACGTCCAACCCGTTGGTGACGGTCAACGGGAACGGCCCCGAAGCACTGGACAAGGCGACGAAAGCGGGGCCGGTGACCGTCACCTTCGTCAGCGACTCGGCGGCGAGGCGGTTCGCCCGCCGGATCAACGCCAGCTGAAGCTGGGGGCGCCTGGCCCACTGCGAGGTCCCCGCTGAGGCAAGACGGCGGTCGAAGTCCGCAACAGCCTTCGACTTGTCGGTCAGCAGGTCGGTCGATGTGCGACCGCTGGCCTGGAAGCGGCGAACCACGGCCACCAGCTGGCTCGGGATCGGGGGTTGCGCAGCCGTCGGCGCGATAGGACCTGGGTACGTCGTCGGCTCTTCCAAGGTGGCGGTAGCGAGATCGATAGAGGCGACTGTCGGGAACTCGTAACCGGCGGTCAGCCGGACCCCGCCGGCCGCCGGACCCGGGTCCCAGCCGAACGGGGCGGCGACCACCCACTGCCGACTTTCGGCGTCGTCCGACAGGGCCCGTACGGTGGCCTCGGCCAGCAGCGACTGACGGAAGTCGAGCGCGCGCAGCTGGGAGTCGAAGGGATGACCCGCGATGGTGCGGCTGTACACGACCGCTGTCAGGGCACCCTGCGACGTCGGCACCTCGACGAGCGAGGGCGGGTACGGCGCCTCGGGTGACGAGCCCAGGTTGACGAGGTTGTCCGCGGCGACCACCTGGGTGTCTGCACCCGACGCGCGGGCGACGACCAGCCCGCGGCGCGTCGAGGCCCCGAAGAGCTGCCAGTTGACGACCGGTGCCAGCAGCCTTTGCGCAACTGCGTAGTCCTCGCTCGCGGTGACGGCCGCCTCGACGACGGAGGGCATCCGCGCCCGTGCGAAGCCACTCGAGTCGGGCAGCTCCCAGGCCGACAGCAGCAGCTGTTGTCGGCTGGCCGCGCGGTCGAAGTCGGTGAGCCACTGCACCGCCGCCTCTTGACCGGTTCCGTTGCGGCCGGGGCCTCCGTCGCCGTTCTCCTGACCGATCGTGGTCACGGTGTAGCCGTCGGTCATGTCCCGGACCGCTTGGAGCAGCGCTGGGTCGGCGACCAGCTGCAGGGTGCCGCTGGGCGCCTGGCTGGCGAAGTCGAGGAGGTGTCTCAGCTGCCCCCCGGACGACAGCGCGTTGGCGAGCTGCTCGTCCACGAAGTTGCCGCCGACGTGCCGGATGACCGGATAGGTCACCGGCACGAGAGTGACGACCCGGGTCGCCGTCAGGTCGGAGTCGGCGTCGGGACGAAGCGGCATCAGGGTGTCTGCGTGGGCCCGGTCGGCGCGTCCGTCACGGTCGCCGGCCACCACGGTGACGCCGATCCGGTACACCCCGGAGGTGGCTTTGATGCCCAGCGCACCGTAGGGGATCTTGAGCCGGTAAGACGCGCTGTCGCCCGGGTCGACGTCCCCGAGCTCCTCGAACAGGCCGATCTCGACGACACGGTCACCGAACACGTCCCCGGCGTCTGCGATCGCCTCCAGCTCGGCGGGAGTCGTGGTCGCACTGTCAGCGACGTCGAGGTAGACCTTCGCATCGCGCCAGCTGATGTCGCCGAGGTTGGTGACCGCCCCGCTGAGCTGCACAGGATCACCCGGACGCAGAGCCGCCGGGCTGATGCGGTCGATGCTGACCGTCAGCCCCGTCTGCTGCT
>JACCVA010000149.1 GCA_013698435.1 Nocardioidaceae bacterium
TTGAGCCTGACCCTCGGCGCCTTCCTGCTCGACCAGGCGGGCTGGTCGGGGGACCGGAGCTACCTGGCCGTCCCGACCGACGCGCCTGCCGCCGAATGTGCCAGCACCGGTCGCCAGCTGGCCGAAGGTGTGGAGCGGACCGCCCTTCTCGTCCTCGGCGACGGTTCCGCCAAGCGCAGCACCGCGGCGCCGGGGTACGTCGACGATCGCGCTGCCGGCTTCGACCGCACGGTCGCGGAGGCCCTTGGCGCCGGTGACGGCGAGGCGCTGCTAAGTCTCGACGGAGTCCTCGCCGACCAGTTGTGGGCGTCCGGGCGTGTGCCCTGGCAGGTGCTCGCCGGGGCAGCGGTGCGAGCGCAACAGCAGGGCGCCTTTGTCACGGCGCGGCTGCGCTACGACGAGGCGCCCTTGGGTGTCGGCTACCTAGTGGCCGACTGGGTGTTCTACCGCTAGCGCGACCGGTCCCGCTTTCGGCGTACGGCGACACTTCCTGGGTCAGGTCAGTGCGGCGGCGGTGGCGGCATCGCGCCCCCGTCGGTCGGCGGGCGGCCGTCGCCCTTCTTGTTCAGCTTCTCCATTGCCTGGGCCGCCTTGGTCTTGGCGTTGGCGATCTTGTCGCTGTGCCGACCCTGCGTCCTCTTGTCGGCCATGTCACCGGCCTTGTTGAGGCCCTGCTGGATCTTGTCCCCATGTTTGTCGACGGCTTCGGTGGCCTTCGCCCGTGCCTTGTCGAGGAATCCCATCGCTGTCTCCTGTCGGTAGCGGCTGAGTGGATCTCCTATCCTGCCGGACCACCGGAGCCGTTTCCAACGCCGGCCTCATCGGGACCTGTGGACAACGGTGTGCGGCGCCCTGTCGTTACCTATCCTGGGGGCTCAGCGTTGCCGTCGGCGTACGCCGGCATCTTCTCGGGAAGGCAGACGTGCGATGACGCCCCTCACGAAACGGGCCGCCGCTTGCGCCGCGACCGCCCTCATCCTCGCGTTGCCCGCCTGCACCAGCGCTCAAGACGTGAGCTCCGCAGGCGGCCGTACGCCGACGCAGCCGGCGTCATCACCTTCGGCGACGACGTCCACCGCGCCCACGACGCCGACCGATCGTGCGCCGACTCGCCCGACCTCGCCCAACCCGCCGTCGCCGACCAGTGCCGCGCCGCCTGTCGTGCCCACCGCGAGGGAGCTGACGGCGGGAGAGTCCCGACCCGTCGAGGACCCCCTCTACCCCGACACGAGTAACCCCGAGATCGACGTCCTCCACTACTTCCTCGACCTCGGCTGGGACGGGCAGACGCTCACCGGCATCACCACCGCCACGTTCCGCACCACCGCGGCCACCGACACCTTCCGCCTCGACCTGGCGGCTGCCTTGACCGTCGACGAGGTCGCGCTCGACGCCCAGCCCATCAGCTTCGAGCAGTTCGGCGACGGTCTCGTCATGCACGCGCGTCAGCTGGCGCCCGGGGACCGCCATACCCTCACGATCTCCTACCAGGGTGAGCCTGCGTCGACACCGGCGCCGAGCCGACGGGTCGACAACGTCGAGGGCCTCGGTTGGAACACCGACGAAGACGGCAACGTCTACACGTTCCAGGAGCCGTTCGGCGCCTTCACGTGGTACCCGGTCAACGACCATCCGTCGGACGAGGCGCTGTACGACGCCCGGATCCACACGCGCGAGGCAGATGTGGGGGTCTTCAACGGCGAGCTCGCCGGTCGGAGCCGCCAGGGCGGTGAGACCGTCACGCGATGGCACGTCGACGAACCGATGGCCTCCTACCTCACGACGATCGCCATCGGTCCCTACACCCAGCACACCGACACGACCAGCAGCGGGACGGCGATCTCCTACTGGCTGATGCCGCGAGACAGAGACCTGCTGCTGGCGCTCAGGCGCGAAGGCGCCACCGCGTTCGAGTGGCTCGAGGACCACGCGGGCGACTACCCGTTCTCCACGCTCGGCTTCGTGGTCGTCGGTGGCACGAGCGCGATGGAGACGCAGACGCTGGTCACGATGAGCCGAGGTGCGGCTGAGCGCCCTGACGCCGTGCTCCAGCACGAGCTCTCGCACCAGTGGTACGGCGACGCGGTCACGCCGGTCGACTGGCGCGGGGTATGGCTCAACGAGGGCTTCGCGATGTACTTGCAGCAGTGGTACGAGGCAGACCTCGGCCGGCCGATGTACGCCGGCGGGCTCGACGAGTGGCGCGGCTACGACATCCAGGCGCGGCTGCAGTCCGGTCCGCCAGGTGACTTCGACCCCCAGTCGTTCGCCGACTCCAACGTCTACCTCGGACCGGCCATGATGCTCAACGAGATACGCAAGCAGGTCGGCGACCCGGCGTTCGAGCGGTTGGTCAAGACGTGGGTCACCGACCACGACAACGGCCACGTCGACCGCGAGACGTTCATCCGCTATGTCAACGCCGAGACCGGCCGCAACCTCACCCCGCTGATCGACCGGTGGCTCGACTCGCCGCGCACCCCGCGGCCCAGCTGACCCGCTTGTCAGCCTCCGCTGAGCGCCAACCTGTCCAGCACACC
>JACCVA010000156.1 GCA_013698435.1 Nocardioidaceae bacterium
CGTCGTACCCGACTCGTGCACGGTGGGCATCAACCACCGGTTCGCGCCGGACCGCAGCGAGGCCGAGGCCGAGGCCCACCTTCGGGAGGTCTTCGACGGCTTCTCGGTCACCGTGGCGGACTCGGCGTCCGGTGCCCTGCCGGGTCTGGACCGACCGGCGGCGGCCGCCTTCCTCGAAGCGGTCGGGGGCACCGCGAGCCCGAAGTTCGGCTGGACTGATGTAGCACGCTTCAGTGCGCTCGGCGTACCCGCGGTGAACTTCGGCCCGGGCAACCCGGAGCTCGCGCACACGCAGGCCGAGCACGTGCCACTGGCGCACCTGCGCAGCTGCCTCGAGGCCCTGCAGTCCTGGCTCGCCTGACGGTCCGCTCGGTCCCTGCCGCGCCGACTTCCGCTGACGTCCCCTGCGCGTTTGCCATGTGAACAAACCAGCTGCGCTGTTCACATGGCAGATTCGCCATGTGAACAAGCTAACTGGCTTGTTGACATGGCAAACGCAGTCCCGAGGCAGTGGCAGAGCGAATAGGTTGGGGTGCATGGAGGATACGGATGCGGCAGACCACGAGCCTGAGCGTCGGCGCGGACAGGTGATCATGCGGCGGGGGCAGATGGAGGGGTCGACGACCGACCAGCGGCTGCTGGACTCGCGGGGACCCACCGACTGGGTGCACACCGACCCATGGCGGGTGCTGCGCATCCAGTCTGAGTTCGTCGAGGGGTTCGGGGCGCTGGCCGAGCTCGGACCGGCGATCTCGGTGTTCGGGTCGGCGCGCAGCAAGCCCGGCGAGCCCGACTACGAGCAGGGCGTCGAGCTGGGTCACAAGCTGGCAGCGGCGGGTTTCGCCGTGATCACCGGCGGCGGCCCCGGCGCCATGGAAGCCGCCAACAAGGGGGCCTGCGAGGCAGGCGGTGTCTCCGTCGGTCTGGGCATCGAGCTGCCGTTCGAGTCCGGCCTCAACACGTGGGTCGACATCGGCATCAACTTCCGCTACTTCTTCGCCCGCAAGACGATGTTCGTGAAGTACGCCCAGGGCTTCGTCACGATGCCGGGTGGCTTCGGCACGTTCGACGAGATCTTCGAGGCGATCACGCTCGTGCAGACGCAGAAGGTGACGTCGTTCCCTATCGTGCTGCTGGGCACGTCGTACTGGGGCGGTCTGATGGGCTGGATCCGCGATGTCGTGCTCGCCGGGGGCAAGGTCAGCGAAAAGGACCTCAGCCTGTTCACGGTCACTGACGACGTCGACGAGGCGGTGTCGATCATGGTGGCGGCCCGTATCGAACGCGAGCGCAACTGGCCCGATCGCGGGCCGCTCGGCGTTGAACCTCACCGTGCCGAATAGCTGTTGGTCCGGGCACGATCGCTGAAATCGATGATCAGGCCAGCCCCCGCAGGGCCCGAGCCGGCGGTCGGTGACCGGCGATCGACGCCACCATCGCCAGCACCTGGCGGGTGTCGCTCACCCGGTGGGTCCTGAAGACGCGGGCCCCGTGCCAGGCTGAGATGGCCGTCGCCGCGAGGGTGCCGGTCAGCCGCTGCTCGACCGGTAGGCCCAGCGTCTCGCCGATGAAGTCCTTGTTCGACAGCGCCACCAACACTGGCCATCGTGTCGCAGTGAGCTCGTCCAGCCGACGAGTCAGCTCGAGCGAGTGGTGGGTGTTCTTCCCGAAGTCGTGCGTCGGGTCGACAAGGATCTTGTCGCGGTGTACGCCGGCGGCCACCGCACGGTCGGCCAGTCCGGTCACGGTGGCCACCACGTCCGCCACCACGTCGTCGTAGTGAACCCGGTGCGGATCGGTCCGCGGCGCCAGGCCACCGGCGTGGCTGCACACGATTCCGACACCGAACTCGGCTGCCACCTCGACGACCGCAGGGTCGGCGCCGGCCCAGGTGTCGTTGATGAGATCGGCGCCGCGGTGGCACAGCTCACGCGCCACTTCGGAGCGCCAGGTGTCCACGCTGATGACGAGGTCCGGGTACGCCGCGCGTACCTGCCCCACCAGCGAAGCCGTGCGGCGCAGCTCCTCGGCGGTGGCGACCACCTCGCCGTACCCCGCCTTGACACCGCCGATGTCGACCAGGTCCGCACCCTCGGCCACCACCTGGTCGACGCGCGCAAGCGCCGCTTTCTCGTCGAAGTTCTCGCCGGGATCAGAGAAGGAATCTGGGGTGCGGTTGACGATCGCCATCACGGCGCGGTCGTGCTCACCGAACGTGCGAGCGCCCAGCACCAGCGACACGAGAACTCCTCACCCGACGACACGTCCGACCCCTCCAGCGTGGCACGATCGAGTTCGTGATCTGGTTCTGGGTGGTCGTGCTGGTTGTCGTGATCGGCACCGTAGCCGTCGTCGCGGCCGGGCGTGGTGACGCGATGGCAGACGTCTACGAGGATCGGCCCGACATGGCGCTCGAGCGGGGCCGACGGCTGACCGCGGCCGATGTCCGTGCGGTGCGCTTCACGACCGCTGTGCGCGGCTACCGGATGGACGAGGTCGACGCCTTCGTCGCACGGATGGAGGCCGAGCTGCTGGCCGGCGGCCACTCCGCCGACGCCGCTGACGGCAGCCGGCCGGCCCGCGACGGTGGTGGGGGAGAGGACCTCGGGGAACAGCCGGCCGGTGAGCGTGTCGACGGTGCGCACGCTCAAGGTGAGGACCCACAGCCCGGTGACGATGCGTACGCCGACGACGAGGCCGGTGCCGGGCCCGGTGACGGCACCGAGGCCCCGGACCGCACATGAGCTCCGGGGCGGTCGCTGGCCCGGACGGCAGACTCCGGTGCCCGTGGGGTGTGTCGACCGAGGGCTACCTCGCCTATCACGACACCGAGTGGGGACGACCGATCCGCGACGACGACGCGATCTTCGAGCGGCTGATCCTGGAAGCGTTCCAGTCGGGGCTGTCGTGGCTGACGATCCTGCGCAAGCGCGACAACTTTCGGGCCGCGTTCGCCGGCTTCGAGATCGAGTCGGTCGCGCGCTTCACCGCGACCGACCGGGACCGGCTGCTCGCCGACGCCGGCATCGTCCGCAACGCAGCAAAGATCGATGCGGCGCTCGCCAACGCCCGGGTCGCCGCCGACCTCGAGGGTGGGCTCGCCACACTCGTCTGGAGCTTCCAGCCCGCGCCACGTCCTGCGCCCGTCACGGCTGGCGAGGTGCCTGCCCAGGCGCCGGAGTCGATCGCGTTGGCCAAGGACCTCAAGCGCCGGGGGTTCCGCTTCGTCGGACCCACCACCGCCTACGCGTTGATGCAAGCGGCCGGTCTGGTCAACGACCATCTGGCAGACTGCTGGGCACGCGAAGGGAGTCGCCGACCATGATCCAGCCCCGCCTCGGGATGGTGGCCGCGACGGTGGCGATCGTTGGAACCCTCGTCGTCACCGACACTGCGGCCGCGTTGCCCGCCACCCGTGTCTTTGCCCAAGCCCCGAACGGGGGCAACGCGTCGACAGGTGCCCACGCCGGCGTACGCGCGACTGCGGCGGCACCGTTGCCGCCGGCTGTGGTCTCGAAGCGGATCATCGGCTACTCCGTGCGCGGTCGCCCCATCCGGGCATACGAGCTCGGAGAGCGCGGAGCCCGCAAGACGGTGGTCGCGCTGGGCTCCATGCACGGCAACGAGCAAGACGGCACCGTGTTGATCAGCCAGCTGATCAACGGCAAGCCCATCACCGGTGTCCATCTGTGGGTCCTCCCGCGAGACAACCCCGACGGTTATCTCCGCAACGTGCGTCACAACGCGCGCGGAGTCGACCTGAACCGCAACTTCCCCACGAAGTGGAAGCGAGCGACCGGCTACTACAACTCCGGCGCCCGCCCTAGCTCAGAGCCGGAGACACGAGTGCTCAAGCGGTTCCTCGACCGGGTCAACCCCGGCCACGTCGTCACGTTCCACTCGCCGCTGCGCGGCATCGACGTGTACGGCGCCAAGGACCGCCCGTTCGCGCGGCGCCTCTCGACGCACTTGCGGCTGCCTACGAAGTCGTTCGACTGTTCGGGTGGCTGTCACGGCACGCTGACCCAGTGGTTCAACCGCAACCATCCCGGCGCGTGTGTGACGGTCGAGTTCGGCAGCGACCCCCGGCCGCGCTATCTCAACGTGCGGGCGCCCCGGGGTTTCCTCCGCGCCATCGGCGGCAGTCGCTGACCCCGCGGCCTCCGCCCTACCGTTCGCCCCGTCCCGCGAGCTGCGGGAAAGTGCATGCGCCGACCGGCGTGTCGCGATGCGGTTTCTCGCATTCGGGGGCGGAGCCGGAGTTGAGCTCAGCTGTCTGCCTCGAGGCGGAGCAGCTGCAGACGGTCCAGGAGGTTCTCCAACGACTCCTCGAACTCGGCGGCCGCATGGTCCTCCGACAATGCCCCGCTCATCTTGGCGACATGGGGGTAGGCGTCCAGCTTGGGCGGCTCTTGGCTGCCGTCGTCGAGCACGTCCAACGGGCCGACGTCGGCTCCGTGGGTCGAGACCTCGAGCAGCAGGTGGCCGAGCAGGAAGCTCGTGAAGCCTCGGTACGCCGCCACTGCCGCGTCGTCGGAGAAGCCCTCCCGCGAAAGCCCCGCCAAGAACGACTCGACCCAGTGCAGGCTCCTGAGGGGGGGCCGTAGCCAGGGCGCCTCCGGTGGTCGCGAGGCGACGAGCGGGAACGCCTTGGGATGGGCGAGTGCGACCCGGCGGACGCCGTGGGCAAGTCGTTGCAGGAAGTCCTGCCAGCCGTCCTGGGGCATGTCGAGCACGTCGTCGTCGTCGTACATCGTGTTGATGAGGTGGTTCACCACGGCGTCGAGCAGATCCTCCCGGCCGGGCACGTACCGGTAGAGCGACATGGCCTCGACCCCCAAGGAAGCGCCGAGCCGGCGCATGGTCAGACTCGGGAGGCCGGCCGTGTCGATGTGATCGATCGCTGCCCTGATGATGCGTTCACGGTCGAGTGGGACACGCGCCGAGGGGGGCGGATTTCCGGCCACGACATCTGCGTCGGCGTCCATCGTCTCGTCTGTCACGTCACAACCTCTTCCCGCCTCCTCGATGGGCGTCGAGGATTCGCGCTTGCCGCTACGGTATCCGGCGACGGGGGTTCGAGATCGCGACGCCACACAGGAACGAGGGCACCGTCTCCCTGTACGGAGAGACGGTGCCTCGTCGTGGCCTCCCGCACGGTCTCCGAGCGAGCGGAGGCGGTGCCAGAGGCTGTTCGTCAGTACTGATTGTTGTACGGACCCTCACCAGGAGCGCTGGAACCGCGGGTGGAGGAGTTGTCGTTCGACTGTTGCGGAGTGGCCTGCTGAGCCTGCTCCTTGACGCTTGGAGCGTTGCGAACCTGCTCGCGGATCCGACCGGTCTCCTGCTCCGCGGTCGTCAGCCAGCCGTCCCAGCGGGCTTGCATCGGCCTGATCAGCCCGCCGCCGACGCCCACGATCAAGATTCCGGCGATGGTGGCCAGCACAGCAATCAGCA
>JACCVA010000195.1 GCA_013698435.1 Nocardioidaceae bacterium
GTCGGTGTCGGTCTCGCTGACCGTCACCTCGCCCGGGTGGACCATGTTGACGCCACGCGTCTGGAGCCGCATCAGCATCCGCTGGAGCGACTCGTCGTCGTCGGCGCTGACGAGGATTCGCGCGTACGACGTGTCGGCGGCGTCGTGCCCGAGGTCGAACCGTTCGATCACGTGGTCGCCGCCGTACTCACGGATGTCGCTGAGCACCCGCGACAAGATCCCGCTGTCCATCAGGTGCCCGGTGATCTCAACGACCTCGTTGGACTGCTCGTTCATGGGCCACAGGCTAGTGGGCATCTTTGTCAGCTCGTCGGGGTCCCCGCGGCCCAGGCGCGCACATCGCTGCGTTGGCATCGCTCGAGAGACGCCCAGTCTGCCTTCGCGACGCCGCCTTGCGCTGCACGCACCTGAACCACGGCTACCCTCGACGAACTTCCGTCGATGACCACTAGTGGGCAGCTTCGTCTGCGCTCCGCCCGGTGCAGCGTCGAAAGTCGGATGGCACCCGGAGCGTCAGACCACGGCCCCGTTGCCGGACGTCCACTCGTCGTCGCCGTCGTCCATTGTCGCGATCAAGGTGACGAAGCCGCCCACGAAGCCTCCGACGGCCAGCACCGAGAGCCAGGCGGGCAGCGCCAGCGAGAAGAGGACGCCGACGAGCAGCAGCAGCGGGCCACCGAGCACGGCCACCCAGGCGAGCTGCTTGTAGGGCTCGAGCTTCGGCAGCGGCGGCGGCGTCGGCGGGACGAACCGGTCCGCGTCATCGGGGCGTGCGGGGGACCGGTTTTGGCTCTCTTCGTCGACGCGGTCGTACGCCGGGGAGGTGGCGTCGCGCTGCGCCAGCCAGCCCTTGAGGTCGGCGGGAAAGTCCGGACCACCAGCGGGCTCGGGGCTCGGTGTCTCGTCTCGGGCGGCGTCGCCCGCCGGGGAGAAGTCGAGGTCCTCGTTGGCGGGCCACGGGTTGACCGCACCAGTGACCGGCTTGTCGAAGCCGGCCACGATCTGCGCCCAGGTCAGGTCGTCACTGCTCGCGGCCAGCGATGGGTCCTGGGCGGTGAGTTGGCCCCGCACCTGTTCGAACTCGGTCGCGTCGACGTACAGGCGGTCGAGCACTCCCTCGCGGATCTCGGGGCGGTCGAAGCCGGACATCGAGGTCGACTCGACCGGCCGGGTGTAGGCAGCGACGCCTTGCTGCTTGAGCTCGAGCAGGAACGCGTCGGCGACTCGCGGGTCGAGGTCGGCGACGGGGGAGTAGGACGAAGCGGTGAGGCCGTTAGACCGCATCACAGACGTCCGGTTGGGGCGCTGTGCTTGCGGATGAACTCTGCGGACTCGACGAAGATGGCCGGTGCGTCGTTGTCGAGCGTGGCCACGTGGTAGCTCTTGCTCAGCACGCGCTCGGTGACATCACGCGATGACACCTGCTGCACGATGAGCTGTGCCGACATCGGCTCGACGACGTGGTCGACGAGCGAGCGGAAGAGCAGCAGCGGCACGGTGACCTTCGGCAGGTCCTCGCGGGTGACCTTCCACAGCGCCCGTAGCGAGTCGACGGCCTTCAACGGCGTCCGGTCGTAACAGTGCTCGTCGACCCCGGGCTTGTTGATGTCGTTGCCGATCCCTCTGCGCGAGGGCACGAACCGTTTCACGAGCGGTACCGCGCGCAGGTCTTTTCGGGTGCTGATCACCGAAGGGTTGACCAGCACCAGTCCGGCGACGTCGTCGGCGCGTTCCTCGGCCAGCCGCAGTGCCAGGCAACCGCCCATCGACAAACCACATAAGAACACCTCGTCGCACGAGGCGCCCAGCCGGTCGAGCGCTGTCGATGCCTCGGCGTACCAGTCCGTCCACCGGGTGCGGTTCAGCTCCTGCCAGCGGGTGCCGTGGCCGGGCAGCCGGGGAACCTCGACCGAGAAGCCGTCGTCGGCGAGTGACTGAGCCCACGGCACCATCGAGGCGGGGGAGCCGGTGAAGCCGTGGACGAGGAGCACACCGGTGCGGCCGCCCGCTGCGCTGAACGGCTCGGCGGCGGGTTGGACCTGCACGGCTGGCTCCTGATGGCGGGCGGGACGCGATGCTCGACGTGTCCCGCACATCGTGTCACGCCCGCGCCGGGTTTTCGAGGCGTGCCTTCCTGGTGCGGTTTCGCCCGCTCAGACCGGCGGTCCGCGGCCGCTCGGGCCGTCGTTGCTTGTCCGGGAGGGTGTCCCTAGGGTGAGGCCTGTCCTAGGAGGTCGTGGGTGTTCTACTGGTTGCTGAAGTGGGTCGTCATCGGGCCGCTTCTCAAGCTGATCTTCAGACCGTACGCCGAGGGCACCGAGAACGTGCCCGACGAAGGTGCGGCGATCCTGGCCAGCAACCACCTGTCGTACTCCGACTGGCTCTTCATGCCGGTGACGATCCCCCGGCGGGTCACATTCGTGGCGAAGGCGGAGTACTTCACGACGCCGGGTCTCAAGGGCTGGCTGCAGAAGACGTTCTTCTCCGGTGCCGGCCAGGTGCCGATCGACCGCTCCAGCGGTACAGCGGCGGCCGGTGCCATCGCGACCGGGCTGAAGGTCCTCGCGAGTGGTGAGCTGTTCGGCATCTACCCCGAGGGCACCCGGTCGCACGACGGCCGGCTCTACCGCGGCAAGACCGGGGTGGCACGGATGGCACTCGAGGCGAAGGTGCCGGTCATCCCGCTCGCGGTCATCGACACCGACGTGGTCGCACCGCCCGGCAAGATCTTCGGCCGGTACGCACGCCCGGGTATCAGGTTCGGCAAGCCGCTCGACTTCTCGCGCTACGAAGGCATGGAGGACGACCGCTTCGTGCTGCGATCGATCACCGACGAGATCATGTACGAGATCATGGAGCTCTCCGGCCGCGAGTACGTCGACGTGTACGCCGCCAAGGCCAAGGAAGAGGCCCAGCGAGAGGCCAAGGAAGCCCGCGCGGGGGCGAAGGCCGAGGCCAAGGAGGCGAAGGCGAAGGCCGACGCCGACGCCAAGGCGGCCGACTCCAAGGAGCGCGCGGCACAGCCGGAAAGCCTCGAACCGGAGTCCGGCGACCCGGTCTGAGCGCTCGAAGCGATCAGCTCAGGCGCACCTGCCCACCGAAGAAGACCTGGATCTCGGCGATCTGACCGCCGCGCACCGTGATGAACTCCGTGTTGCGGTGACGGTCGCCGTTCGTCAGCTCGTACTCGTACATGATGAAGACGCCGTCACCGGCCTCCGCCACCTCCACGACCTCTTGTGACGTGAGGCGGTCCGCGGTCGGGAAGCAGCGCTCGAAGTACGCCGCCTTGTCGATGTGGTCGTCCTGCGGGCTGGTGAAGGCGAGGTCATCCGCGAGCAGCTGGTCCGCCGCGTCGCGGTCCTGAGCCTGGTACGCGTCGAAGACTGCGCGGACGGTGTCGGCGTTGGAAAGGGGCATTCCGGTGTCCTTGAGGAGTAGCTTGGTGGGTACGGTCCTCTTGAAGACTGCTCCAAGCGTCGAAACTCATCGTTGCGCGCAAGGAGTGTCGAGCCCAGCCCCCTCGATCGACCCTGGAGGAACGACATGACAGTCATCGCCCTGCAGACCGAGACCGACGTGCAGGGGACGTCGCCAGGGTTGACGGCGTACGTCGCTCGCCCCTCGACGCCCGGACCTTGGCCGGGAGTAGTGGTGGTCCATGAGGCGTTCGGGATCGACGACGTGATGCGGCGTCAGGTCGATCGGCTCGCGGCTGCCGGCTATCTCGCGGTGATGCCCGACCTCTTCTCGCAGGGAGGCGCACGTCGGTGTCTGCGGGCGACGCTGGCGGCGCTCCGGAAGGGCGAGGGGCGGGCGTTTACCGACATCGAGGCCGCCCGAGCCTGGTTGGTCGCCTCGCAGGACTGCACCGGCAAGATCGGGGTGATCGGCTTCTGCATGGGCGGCGCGTTCGCCTTGTTGGTGGCCGCGGGCACAGGCTACGACGTGGCGGCGCCGAACTACGGGTTCTTGCCGTCG
>JACCVA010000223.1 GCA_013698435.1 Nocardioidaceae bacterium
GACGTCCACCCCCGGTGCGCGACAGCGCACCGGGGCGCACGCCTTCTGGCGCCAACACTGCCGCTACTTGCTGCACGAGGTAGGAGCCTCCGACCCCGACCTGCGCGCCGATCTACTGCTGGCCGGAATGGCTGCCGAGCAGGTCCGTCACTGGCTCCACGACCAGCGCCGGGACCTCGACGACCTCGCCGACGGTCTTTCCAACGCCGCGCTCGTGCTCGCACAACCGCACCCATGAGGTAGCTGAAACTCGTCGCGGTAGACCATGCGCTTGCGGTCTGCGAACCGTGGGCTCTCCCGGCTATCTGTCTTGGTCGGCGATCAGTTGGGCGATGCGCTGCTGGTGGGTGCGGTCGGCGGTGAAGGTGACGAGTTTCTGTTCGGGGTCGTCGGCTAGCTGGAGCACGACGTGTTCGAGGTTGAGGTCGCCGAGGATGGGATGGCGTAGCCGTTTGGTGCCGGAGCTGAGCGCGACGATGTCGTGGCGCGGCCACCAGGCGCGGACTTGTGGGCTGGCGTCCTGCAGCCGACCGATCACGGCGGCGAACTCGGGGTCGTCGGGGTGTCGGTCGGCTGCGGCGCGGAACCTGGCGAGCAGCGCGGATGCCTCGGTCTCCCACTCGATCAGGATGGTCCGCGCCGCCGGGTCGGTGAACATCCACCACAGCATGTTGCGCTCCTGCGGTGGGAGCGCGGGCCAGTCGGTCCACAGCGCCCGGGCCGCCCGGTTGGCGGTCAGCACGTCGAAGCGCCGACCGGTGACGTAGGTCGGGTGCGGGTCGAGTCGGTGGACAAGTGCAACCACGGAGGGGGCCAGCGCCTCCGCCGTTCCGGGCGCGGTAGGCGCCGGGTGGCCGTGGGCGAGTTCGTGCAGGTGAGCCCGTTCGGCGGGGCCCAGGCGCAGCGCCCGGGCCAGCGCGTCGAGAACCTGCCGGGAGGGGTGCACATCGCGGCCCTGCTCGAGGAACGTGTAGTAGGTGGTGGAGATCGCCGCGAGCTGGGCGACCTCTTCCCGCCGCAGGCCCCGGGTACGGCGGCGGGCGCCGATGGGCAGGCCTACGTCGGCGGGTTGCAGCCGTTCTCGGCGAGAGCGCAGCAGGTCCGCGAGTTCCCGGGCACGGCGCACCGCAGCGTCCGCAGATGGCGCGTGTGCGGTGGCCGGACGGTCGGCAGCGGTCATCGTGGCACTCCTGTTACCAGCAACAGCGGGCTATGGATACCACTCTAAGCCTAGCCTAGCGTCGGATCCATGAAGGCGAGAACCCTGGGCCGGCAAGGCCTCACCGTGTCCGCGATCGGGCTGGGCTGCATGGGCATGTCTCAGGCCTACGGCCCCGCCGACGACGAGGAGTCCATCGCGACCGTGCGTCGGGCGATCGAGGTCGGCGTGACGCTCCTGGACACCGCGATGAGTTACGGCGTCGGCCACAACGAACGACTGCTCGGCCGGGCGGTCACTGGCCAACGTGACCGGGTGGTCCTGGCCAGCAAGGTCGGCATCGTCCGCGACGAGCACGGCGCGCACGTCGACGCCCACCCCGACCGCATCCGCGGCTACTGCGAGGCCTCGCTAGCCCGGCTCGGCGTCGACCACCTCGACCTGTACTACCTGCACCGGGTCGACCCGGCCGTTCCTGTCGAGGAGTCCGTCGGGGCCATGGCCGAACTCGTGGGACAGGGCAAGGTGCGCTATCTGGGCGTGTCCGAGGCCAGCGTCGAAGACCTCGAACGCGCCGTCGCCACTCACCCGATCAGCGTGCTGCAGTCCGAGTGGTCGCTGTGGTGGCGGGAGATCGAAGACGACGTGGTTCCGGCCGCGCGGCGCCTGGGCGTCGGCCTGGTCCCCTACAGCCCGCTGGGCCGCGGTTTCCTCACCGGCACGCTGCCCGCGCCGGACGACTTCGGCGCCGAGGACCTGCGCCGCGGCGACCCGCGCTTCCACGGCGAGAGCCTGCACCGCAACCAGGCGATCGTCACCGAGATACGCGCCTTGGCCGCAGAACGCGACGTCACACCCGGGCAGCTCGCCCTGGCGTGGCTGCTGGCCCAAGGCGAGGACATCGCGCCCATCCCCGGCACCAAGCGGCGAGCCCGGCTGGAAGAGAACGCCGCCGCCGCCGACGTCGACCTCACGGCCGCCGACCTCGAACGGCTGCACGCGGTGGCACCTCGCTCGGCGTGGGCCGGCGACCGGCACTCCTTCGCCGCCCACCACACCACCAGGAGCTCCGCATGACCGCCCCGAAGAACATCCTCACCCACACCGTCGACATCGCCGTCGACGACGGGACAACCATGGGCGGCTACGTCGCCCGCCCCGCCGAACCAGTGCCGCATCCCGGAGTGGTCGTGGCCATGGAGCTCTTCGGGCTCAGTGCCCACGTCCGCGAGGTCTGCGAGCGACTGGCCACCCTCGGGTTCGTCGCCGTCGCCCCCGACCTGTACCACCGCACCGCACCCGGGACAGAACTGGCCGAAGACGCCGCCGGGCGCGAACGCGGCTTCGAACTGCTGCACCAGCAGACCCGCGAGCAGGTCCTGCGTGACATCGCCGCGGCCATCGACCGGCTGCACGCGGACGGCAGTACCGCCGTGGGCATGGTCGGGCTCAGCGTCGGCGGTCACGTCGCCTACCTGGCCGCCACCGAATTCGACCTGCCCGCCGTCGCCGTCGTCTACGGCGGCTGGCTCCCCACCACCGACATCCCGCTCGGCCGCCCCGAGCCAACCCTCGCCCGCACCGCGAAGATCACCGGTCGCCTACTCATCCTCGTCGGCGAA
>JACCVA010000243.1 GCA_013698435.1 Nocardioidaceae bacterium
GCCCGCATCCTCACCGGTCACCTGCGAGCCGACGCAGGTGAGATCTCGCTCGATGGGTCACCGCTGCCTCGCGCCTGGCGTCGAGGAGACCGGTCGGTACGACGCCGCGTTCAGCTCCTGATGCAGGACCCCTGGGACAGCCTGTCACCGCGCCTGACGGTCGAGGAGCTGGTGCGCGAGCCACTCGACCTCGAGCCGTCGGCGGGCCACCTCGGCAAACACACGGTCCCGGCCGCTTTGGCCCGGGTGGGGCTTGCCTCAAGTGGCTCCTTCCTCCTCGCGAGGACCCACCAGCTCTCCGGTGGGCAGCTGCAACGGATCGCTCTCGCACGAGCCTTGGTGGCGAGGCCGAAGATCCTGGTCGCCGATGAGCCGACGGCGAGCCTTGACGCGTCGGAGCAGGCGCGGGTGCTGCTGCTGCTGAAGGACCTGCAGGTCGAGGAAGGGCTCGGGCTCGTGCTCATCTCTCATGATGTGGCGGTGGTCCGCAAGCTCACCGACCGGATCATCGTGCTCGAGGCGGGCAGGGTCGTGGAGGAAGGCCCTTCTCACCAGGTCTCCTCGTCCCCTCAGACTGACATCGCCCGCCACCTCGTCGAATCGGCCTCACGACTCGGCGCGCCTAGGTCGTCACCCGCTCACGCAGGAGGAGAACAATGATCAACCCAAGGGTCAACCGTCGGACCTTCATGCTTGGCGCGCTCGTGGTCGCCGGCACCGGGTCGTTGGCGTCTTGCACTGACGAGTCTCCGACAGCCGGTACCTCGTCGACCGGACCGGTCCCGCGTCCCACCCTGCGTATCCCCGGTGGAGACTTCGGCTTTCCGTCCCCCTTTGGGTACATCGCAGGGCCGGGCTACATCCGCATGAGTCTCATCTACGACTCATTGCTGTGGAAGGACGGATCCGGCGAGCTGCAGCCGTGGCTGGCTTCCTCGTACAACCGCTCCGATGACGGTCTCGCCTACACGTTCACGCTTCGTGAGGCTCAGTGGCACGATGGGGAGCCGCTGACAGTAGGTGACGTGGAGTTCACATTCGCTTACTTCGCGCAGCTGGTCGGAAAGCTTCCACCGCTCGTCCTCGCCCAGCCCTTCGGCGTCACCTCGGCCAAGGCGACCGACGCGCGCACGGTTGAGGTCACTTTGGCCGCACCAATGGAGATATTTCTGCAGCAGGTGGCCGGCTCCCTTCCCATCCTTCCCCAGCACATCTGGTCCGCGATCAGCAACCCTGCAACGGCGCAGGAGCTGGAGAATCTGGTAGGCACCGGCCCCTACCGGCTGGAGTCCTACACCAGTGGCGAGGGGTCTTACCTGTACACCGCCAACGACGCATATTTCCTCGGAAAGCCGTTCGTGAAAAGGGTCGAGCTCCTGCCCGTCGGAGACGAGCTTCAAGCGCTCCGCGCGAGCAGTACAGACGCGGCGGAGACACCTCCCACTGGTGTCACCCCTGATGCGCTGGCGCCGCTGCGCTCCGACGACGTCGGCTTGGCAAGCCTGCCGGGTGGTTTCGCATTCCCGCTGTACTGGAACCTGGTCCGTGGAGGTGCGCTGGCCGACGTCACGTTCCGGCGCGCCTGCGCCTTGGCCATCGACCGTGAAGACATCGTCACGCGCCTGGTGGGCGGGCAAGGTCTTGCTGGCAACCCCGGCTTCCTGCCACCCGACCACCCGGACTTCGTGGACGTGGAGCAGTACTCGTTCGACGTGGAAGCCGCCAACACCATGCTCGACGACGCCGGCTACGAACGCTCGAGCGGGACCGCGATCCGCCAGCTCCCCGACGGCACCCCGCTTCGCTTCGAGCTGCTGACGGGCGGTGAGCTTCCGGTGATCGAGCTGGTTATCCAGTCACTCAAGGCGATCGGCGTCGAGGTCGTACCCAAGAACGTCGAACTGGCCACGTTCTACGGACTCAAGTTCTCCGGTGAGTGGGACATGGTCATCACCTTGTACCCGGGTCCTGGTGGGCAAGGTCCGGAGTCCGACCCCGACCAGCTGCGCCTGGTCTACTCCTCGCAGGGTCCACCTAGCCCGGCGCAGGTCTCCGGTCACGGGAACCCCGAGGTCGACCAGCTCTGCCAAGCCCAGCTCGTCACGGCAGACCCCACCGAGCGCAGTCAGATCATCGGCAAGATCCAGCAGCTGGTCGCCCAAGACCTGCCGGTACTTCCGCTCTA
>JACCVA010000256.1 GCA_013698435.1 Nocardioidaceae bacterium
CGCGATGCTTGAAACGGATCGATGTGATTGGCTTCGATCAGCAGAGCGCTTGTGAGGACGGCGAACGACCGGTGCAGCTCGGTTTGACCAAGTCCGCGTGCGACCGTGTCGGCGATCATCTGCTTGACGTCGTCGGGTAGGCCAGCGCCTCCGCGTCGGCACGCGACACCCGACGTCGCTCATGCTTGCCCGCTCCGGCCAACCGCCCGTCCTGATACGAGCAGACTGGTACACACCAATGGGCAATTCTACCCACCAGAATGCAATCTAAGCCGCCCAGGGATAGCCACACTCAACCCTAACAACCGTCTGACCTGGGGGTTTACGCATCTGCCCTGCTCGCGGGCCCGTCCGAAGCGGGTTCAAGTCCCCCTCGGACACCAGCGGAACCTCGCAATCAGCCCGGGATCGACCCGTAGATCTCGTAGTCGCGCCGCAGGTGCTCCTCGAGCCGGGCCCGCGTGGCAGTCGAGAGCGTCGGCTCCTCGGGGTGGTCAGGTGAGACGTTGACCTGCTCGAGCTCCAGCCGGCGCGACAGCCGCTCTTCGAGGTAGGCGACGAAGTCGTCGAAGCGCTCGTAGCGGAACAGCCGGTCCACCCCGACCTCGCCGTCGAGGCCTGCGACGAAGTCGGACTGCGAGCCGCCGTCGACGACGCCGGGGGCGACGCCCTCGAGGTGGGTCTCGACGAAGTTCTCGAAGGAGAGGTGGCCGGTGAAGTTCGCCTGCCGGGGACCCGAGGTCAGCTTCTCGCGCGACCGGTAGCGCCACCACGACTCCACCCACGACATCGGCTCCCGGAACAGAGAGACCACCTCGTAGGAGGACCGCTCGCGGCCGCTCTCGGCCAACAACGGCGCCAGGTGCCGCTCGAACTGCGACATCGACACGTGCTTGACCCCGCCGCCCCGGAACGCCACCGGCGCCCGCTTGCCCAGCTTGGCCTCCAGGGCGGTCGTGCCGCATTTGGGCATGGCCAGCACCACCAGGTCCTTGCGGGGGAACATGAGCACGGCCGCAGCGTAGTCGCAGTCGCAGCGGCCGAGGCCGGAGTCGATGGATCAGTCGGGCTTCGGCACAATCCCGGGAAACGGCACGCCAGTCACGCCCGGCCCTGCTTTCCTCCACCGCAGTGCTACCAAATCTTCGGTGCCGTCGGCACATGCACTACTGGATGGCTAACATTCGTCGCCGGTCCCTGATGTGCCTCCGCCTTACCGTTTCGGTGTATGGCGAGGTCAGCACCAATGTACGGTGTGGTGGAGCTGAGGGGATTCGAACCCCTGACCTTCTCATTGCGAACGAGACGCGCTACCAACTGCGCCACAGCCCCAGGGCAGTCCTTGCAAACTGCCGGGAAACCTTAGCACCGGCCAACAGCCCGACCGAAACCGAGAAACGGCCTCAACCGCTGATGGCGCGGTGCTCCTGCTCGACCAGTTCCTTGGCTTCGGCGGCATTGGACGCGGCCGCGGCAGCGGCCCTGCTGTCGTCCGCACTGTGGCCGGCTGACCAGGTGCCTGGCTCACCCAGCTCGATCGTGCGGATCGTGCGCTTGGCTACCGGCTTGTCGACGTACGTCGGGAGCGTGATCGGCAGCGGGTCCCATAGCGAGCCGCCGTCGGCGGTGGACATCGAGACCGCGAGGACCCGTTGCTCGGCCAGGTCGGGCGCTGCCGCGGCGAGCTGCTCGGCGGACAGGGTGATGGTCGGTTCGTCGTCGGGATCGGCTCGGGTCGTTGCACCACTCCTGACCACACCTGCTGAGGCGTCGACGCGGGCTGCGGTGCGGCGGACGACGTTGGAGGGCTCCGGCCGCTGCTGGGACGCCGTTACCCAGAAGGCCTCCTCCATCTTGCGGACCTGGCGACGCGCTACGACGAGGAAGCCGACGACCAATGCTGCAGGGATCACGACCGACCACCAGGCGACGAGGCTGAGGCCGGCCGCGACGCCGACCAGGACCAGCAAGGTCACCAGCACGATCAGCACGCGTCGGCGGCGTCTTGCCGCAACCCGCTGGGCAGCGCGGGTCGGACGGTCCTGCGCCTCGGACACCACGGTCGTGGCCGCGCTCGACCCGAGCGAGGGCGACTGCACCCGGTCGGACTGGCGCGAGGGCGTCAGCACGACCCGGTCCTGGCTCGCGCTGCCGCGGCGCGACAGCACCCGCATCGCGGAAGAGAAGCGCTCGACCGAGCGGCTCCTGGCAGCTTCGTCATGACGGCGCAGGGCGAGAGGCACCAGATAGGCCGCCCACGCCACCACGATCGCTGCATAGATAAGACCGGTGAGACCCACGTGTCAGACGGTAGGTCCGGCGACGTGCCTGGTGCCGCAGCCGTGGCGGTGTGTCGCCTGAGAAATGTGTGGCTGGTGTGACAAGTCGAGTCGGGCGTCAGGAAATCCGAGCCAGCATGGTCGTCTCGATCTCCTCGACCGTGACCGCGAACAACAGGTGGTCACGCCACATCCCGTTGATGTGAAGGTACTTCGGCGACAACCCGATCGCGCGGAAACCGAGCTTCTCGACCACGCGCAGGCTGGCGGTGTTCTCCGGGCGGATCGCAATCTCGATCCGGTGGAGGCCGATCGTGAACAGGCAGTGGTCGCAGGCGAGCGCCACCGCGGTCGTGGCGATTCCCCGGCCGGCGTACCCCTGGTCGATCCAGTACCCCATCTGCGCCCAGCGGGCCGACCCCCAGGTGATGCCTGTGACGGTGAGCTGCCCGACCATGGACTCGTCGTACGTCACGACGAAGGGAAGCGCGCGGCCGGCCTTGCCCTGGCGGATCAGGTCGCGGGTGAGCGAGCGGTACCCGCCGTTGCTGTCGGTCGACTCGGGCGGCCGGGTGGACTCCCACGGTCCGAGCCAGTCGGAGTTGTCTCGACGCAGCCGCGCCCAGGTGGAGGCGTCACGAACAGCCAGCGCTCGCAGACCCACCTGCCCCGCACTGAGGCGGGCCGGCCAGCCCGTGCTCAGCTCACACCACCGTCGTCGCTGCGGGCGTGGTCTCCCCCGTGGATCTGGTCCAGCGCGTGGTCGAGAACCGGCAGCAACACCGCGAGCCCATCCTTCACCCCGCCGGTCGAGCCAGGCAGGTTCACCACCAGGGTGCGGGCCGCCAGTCCGGCCAGACCGCGCGAGAGCGCAGCCGTGGGCACTCCCTGTGAGGCGCCGTACGCCCGGATCGCCTCGGCAATGCCCGGGATCTCTGCGTCGAGCACCGACCGGGTCATCTCGGGTGTCTGGTCGGTAGGAGTCAATCCGGTGCCGCCCGTAGTGACGACGAGGTCCGCGCCGCGTGACACGGCCTCCCGCAACGCCTCGCGCAACGGCTCCCCGTCAGGGACGACCCGCCCGGTCACATCAGCAACGCCGTGCTCGCGAAGCGCGTCGACGATCCTTGGCCCGGTGGTGTCCTCGTAGACACCCGCGGCCGCCCGGTTCGACACCGAAATCACCACCGCGCGGCGCTCAGGCATGGCCGTCTCCGTCCTCTGCGATCGGCGCCGCCTCGTGTCGCGTCCACGTTCCCGATCGGCCACCGGACTTGCTGACCAGCCTCACATGCTCGACCACGGCACCTTTGTCAACCGCCTTGACCATGTCGATCAGCGTCAGCGCCGCGACAGCCACCGCCGTCAGCGCTTCCATCTCAACGCCGGTGCGGTCCGTCGTACGCACGGCCGCGGTGATCTCGACGGCGTCGTCGGCGACGACCAGGTCGACGGTGACCCCGCTGATCGCGATGGGATGGCACAACGGCACCAGATCGGGGGTGCGTTTGGCGCCCATGATTCCTGCCACCCTGGCGACCCCTAAGGCATCACCCTTGGGGACGCCGTCACCACGCAACAGGCCGACAACAGTCTCCGAGACCCGCACGCGGCCTGCCGCCACAGCTTCACGGGTCGACACCGCCTTCTCCGACACGTCCACCATCCGCGCCGCGCCTGCATCGTCGAGGTGGGTCAGCCGGGCCGACGTGTCGGGCCCTGAGCCCTCGGTGCCAGCCGCGGCCATCAGAAGCTCCGGTCCAGCACCATCACGTCGACGGTGCTGTCTGCGTCGACCTCGGTGCTCGCGTCGGGGACCACGACGAGTGCGTTCGACTGCGACAGGCTGCCGATCAGGTGCGAGCCGTGACCACCGACCGGCGTCACCACCGCGCCCCTGGCGGTCACCTCGAAATGCCCCCGCACGAACTGCTTGCGACCCTTCGGCGACGTGAAACCCGTCGCGCACCGCGCGCGCACCAGTGGGCGTCGGTACGGCAGCTTGC
>JACCVA010000262.1 GCA_013698435.1 Nocardioidaceae bacterium
TGACTCGGCGATGCTGCAATCCCTTCGCACATTGGGCATCCAATGCTGGGTGGGTCACGACGCACGCCACGTCGAGGCCGCGGACACGGTGGTGGTGTCCACCGCGGTCCGCGACGACAACCCGGAGGTTGTTCGTGCCCGGGAGCTGGGTCTGCGGCTCTGGCCGAGGTCGGCGGCCGTCCAGTCGGTCTTGACCGGTCATCGGGCGGTAGTGGTCACGGGCACGCACGGCAAGACGACCACGACGTCGATGCTGACCACGGCGCTGTTGTCCACCGACGCCGACCCGTCGTACGCGATCGGTTCGACGCTCACCGCCTCCGGCCTCAACGCGGCCGCGGGTTCAGGCGACATCTTCGTCGTCGAGGGCGACGAGAGTGACGCGGCGATCTTGACCTACGAACCGTGGGGGGCCGTCATCACCAACGTCGACGCAGACCACCTGGACCACTTCGGGACCGTAGCGGCCTACACCGAGGTGTTCCGCACGTTTCTCGGCCGCATCGATCCAGGCGGCTTCGTGGTGTGCTGCATCGACGACACCGGCGCCGCGACGCTCGCAGACGAGGCGTCGGAGCGTGGGCTCCGGACGGTCAGGGCCGGACGTGCGGACGGTGCCGACCTGCAGGCGGTTCGGTGCACGTTCTTGGGTGAGACGTCACAGTTCGACGTCCGTCGCGGCGACGCGACGTTGGGACGCATCACGCTGCGCGTGCCGGGCGAGCACTACGTCATCGACGCGCTGGCCGCGCTCGCCGCGGGTCTCGAGCTCGGATTCTCATTCGACGACCTGGCCGCCGGTCTCGGCGAGTTCCGCGGCAGCGGTCGCCGGATGGAGTTCAAGGGCGAGGCGGAGGGAATCCGTGTCTTCGACAGCTACGCACACCATCCCGTGGAGATCGCGGCCGACCTCGCAGCCGCGAAAACGGTGGCCGGCAAGGGCCGGCTGGTGGTGTGTTTCCAGCCGCACCTCTTCAGCCGCACGAAGGTCTTCGCTGACCAGATGGGTGCGGCTCTGGGCAGCGCCGACGAGGTCGTGGTGATGGACGTCTACCGCTCACGCGAGGATCCGGACCCGTCGGTGAGCGGCGCAATGGTCGCCGCGGCGGTGCCACTCGCGCCCGAACACGTCACCTTCGTGCCGGACTGGTCCCAGACGGCGGCCGAGGTCGCCCGCCGGTCCCGCACCGGAGACCTCGTCATGACGATGGGCGCGGGGGACGTGACCGAGATCGGTCCGGTCGTGGTCGCCCTGCTGGAACGGCGCGACGGGACCTCACGGTGAGCACGGCAGCGGGCCCTGTCACCCGCTTCCCCCAGTGGCGGCGCCAGCTCCGGCGACTCAGGCCGGTCTTGTTGGCGGTCCTCGCGGTCGCTGTGCTCGGCGGAGCCGCGTACGCGATCTACTTCTCCACCTGGTTCGCCGCCGACCGCGTCGAGGTGCAGGGAGGTGCCACCGTCCCCGACAGCGCCGTCGTCAGGGCGGCCGCGGTCGACCCGCGCACTCCCTTGGCCAGGGTCGATCTTGACGCTGTCGACGCCCGGGTATCCGAGCTCGCCGCAGTGGCCGACGTCGCCGTGCACCGCTCCTGGCCCCACACCATCATGATCACGGTCAAGGAGCGGCAGCCGGTTGCCACCCTCTACCGCCATGGTTCCTGGCAGCTCCTCGACAAGGAGGGTGTGCTGTACCGGACCACACCGCAGCGAAGTCGAGACCTTGCCGTGGTGCAGTTCCAGGGCGCCGTCACCCAGGTCGCCCTGCAGGAGGTCGGTCGGGTCGTGACGGCTCTGCCGACGCAGATCCGATCCCAGATGAGGCGGGTCGAGGCACGGTCGATGGACTCGATCCGCCTGGTACTGCGGGACAACCGAGAAGTCGTCTGGGGGAGCGCGGCCGAGTCGGACCGCAAGGTCGCCGTGCTGTTGCTTTTGCTGAGACGTCCGGCCGCTGTCTACGACGTGAGCGTTCCCGAGCAGCCGACGACCCGCGCACGGTGACCCGTCCGCCGCAGGACCGCCAAGTTGGCCGGGCGTGTCGGTTGCCCTGCGCCGCAGCCGTGACCTAGGTTGGCAGCAGGCGAGGTTGAGACAACCATGACTCTCCACTGAAGGTTGAGAGTTGAGCAGAAGTCATCGGCCGGCGTGCCCTTCCCCACCGGCACCACCCATGCACTTACCGGAACCACCGGCGGGTTCGACGACGAGTCCGCCCCCGTTAACTCATCGAGAGGCGCGCTCGTGGCAGCACCGCAGAACTACCTGGCGGTCATCAAAGTTGTAGGGATCGGCGGCGGTGGAGTCAATGCCGTCAACCGGATGATCGAGGTCGGACTCCGAGGCGTGGAGTTCATCGCCATCAACACAGACGCCCAGGCGCTGCTGATGAGCGACGCCGACGTCAAGCTCGACATCGGGCGAGAGCTCACCCGGGGACTCGGCGCTGGCGCCGACCCCGATGTCGGGGGACAGGCCGCAGGAGACCACTCCGAGGAGATCGAGGAGGTCCTGAAGGGCGCGGACATGGTCTTCGTCACCGCCGGCGAAGGTGGCGGCACCGGCACCGGTGGCGCCCCGGTCGTCGCCCGCATCGCCCGCTCGCTGGGCGCGTTGACGATCGGCGTGGTCACGCGACCGTTCGCGTTCGAGGGTCGCCGGCGCGCCAACCAGGCGGAGGAAGGCATCGCCGCACTCCGGGAGGAGGTCGACACCCTCATCGTGATCCCGAACGACCGACTGCTGTCCATCTCCGACCGCAACGTCAGCGTGCTCGACGCCTTCAAGCAGGCCGACCAGGTGCTGTTGCAGGGTGTCTCGGGCATCACCGACCTGATCACCACACCAGGTCTGATCAACCTCGACTTCGCCGACGTGAAGTCGGTCATGCAGAACGCCGGGTCGGCCCTGATGGGGATTGGCCGGGCCAACGGCGACGACCGCGCCGTCGTCGCTGCCGAGATGGCCGTCTCGAGCCCGCTGCTGGAGGCGTCCATCGACGGGGCGTACGGGGTGCTGCTCTCCATCTCCGGCGGGTCCGACCTCGGACTGTTCGAGATCAACGAGGCAGCAGCCTTGGTCTCGCAGGCAGCCCACGCCGATGCCAACATCATCTTCGGGGCGGTCATCGACGACGCGCTCGGCGACGAGGTGCGGGTCACGGTGATCGCGGCGGGCTTCGACGGAGGGATGCCGAAGCGGCGCGACCAGTCGCAACCCGCGCTGCGTCGAGACACCGCTCCCGCGGCAACGGCTGCTCCGGCAGGCCAGCAGGCCACGCCCGCACAGACCAGTGGCGCGTTTCAAGGATCCTCCACACCGGACTCCGCCACCGCACGGACCTCGGCTGCGAAGCAGGCACCTGCGCCGGCCCGACAGCCGCGGGCGATCCCGTTCGACGACAACGAGGACCTCGACGTCCCCGACTTCCTCAAGTAGTC
>JACCVA010000285.1 GCA_013698435.1 Nocardioidaceae bacterium
CGTGTGAACAGTGCAGCTGCATTGTTGACATGGCAAACGCGCGGAGCGGCTCAGCCGTGGGTGGTCAGCCGGCCGACGAGGTGCGGCGCCTGGGTACGCGCGGAGGTGACGCCGAAGTCGAGCCCGCCCTCGCCGTCGCGGGCGCCGAAGCGCACCCTGCTCGGTAGCGGCACCGGCTTCTTGAATGCCACCGCAACCGTGTACGCCTGTGGCAACCGCGGCTGCAGCGCAGCCAGCGCACGCGCCTTCGTCCACATGCCGTGGGCGATCTGGGTCTTGAAGCCGAACGGCCGTGCGGTCAGCGAGTAGAGGTGGATCGGGTTGCGGTCACCGGAGACTGCCGCGTAACGGCGACCGAGCCCGGCAGGCAGCGACCACTCCATCGGCCCAAGCGGCGCCTCCTCCGGAAGCGCCGGTGTGGCTGACGTGCGCTCGCCGCTCCCCGCGCCGCGGCTGAGGAACACGCTGGCGCCACGCCACACGACCTGCGCCCCGATGGTCACCTCCGACGTGATCGTCACGGTACGGCCGCGTGGGTGCGAGGCGAGCTCGGTCGCCTCCACGCTGAGGTTGAACGCCTCGTCCAGGCCGATCGGACGCAGCTGCTCGATCGTGTTCTCGACATGGACCGCACCCATCACCGCCAGGGGGAAGCCGGGTGCCGTCATCAGGCTGAGGTGGAGTGGGAATGCCAGCACGTGCAGGTACGTCGACGGCACCGCCTGCCGCTCCCAGCCGCAGACCTCGCGGTAGCGCGCGAGATGGTGCGCGTCGATCGTGACGTCGCGAATCTCCAGCCTGGTGTCGGGAAGGCGGTCGGACGACGGCCGTCGCAGCGCTGGGACGACCCCTGGCACGACCCCTGGGACGACCCCTGGCACGACCCCTGCGCCGGGCAGCGCCGCAAGAGCGGCCTTGACGTAGAGCGCAGCCAGTGACGGGGACGCGTCCAGCACCTTGGTCGGCATTCGTCAGGCACCCAACAGGCTTTGGCCGCAGACGCGAACGACGTTGCCGGTGATGCCGTACGAACCGGGATTCGCGAGCCAGGCAACGGTTTCGGCCACATCGACCGGCTGTCCGCCCTGGCTCATGGAGTTCATCCGCCTGCCCGCCTCGCGGAGCAACAGCGGCACCGCGGCCGTCATCTGGGTCTCGATGAACCCGGGCGCAACGGCGTTGACGGTGACGTGGTGCTCTGCCGCCTCCGCAACGGTCGCGTCGACGAAGCCGATGACGCCGGCCTTCGAGGCGGCGTAGTTGGTCTGCCCGACGTTGCCGGCGATGCCGGCGATCGAGGCGACACCGATGACGCGCCCGTTGCGGTGGACGATGTCTTCATCGAGCAGCTGCGCGGTGATGTGCTGGGGCGCGACCAGGTTCACGTCGACCACCGATGACCATCGCGCCTCGTCCATGTTGGCGAGCTTCCGGTCACGCGTGATCCCGGCGTTGTGCACGACGATGTCGACGCCGTCGTGCCGCTGCTTCAGCGCACGGGCGATCCGCTGCGGGGCGTCGACCGCGGTGATGTCGAGGGTGAGGACGTCGCCCGAGAGCTCCTCCATCAGCCGGATGAGGCCGTCGGCCGCCTGCGGGACGTCGACGCCGACGATCGTGGCGCCGTCGCGGTGCAGCGTGCGCGCGATGGCCGCGCCGATGCCCCGGGAAGCGCCGGTGACGAGCGCGACCTTGCCGGTGAGCGGTGCCAGCGGGTCGGCGACGGGTGCCGGCGGTGTCTCCACAGTGGCGCCCACCCGGACCACCTGTCCGGAGACGTACGCCGACTTGGGCGAGAGCAGGAACTCGACCGTCGACCCGATCCGGTCGGCCGCGTCAGGGTCGGCGTACACCAGCTGGACGGTGCCACCGCCACCGATCTCCTTGCCGAGCGAGCGGGTGAACCCCTCGAGCGCTCGTTGCGCGACCTGTGCCGGACCGCTGCCTGCTCGCTCGGGTGTGGTGCCGACGACGACGACGTGCGGGCAGCGGGCGAGGGCGCGCAGCACCGGTGTGAAGAAGTCCTGCAAGGTCGTCAGCCCGCTGGGCGACTCGATCGCGGAGGCGTCGAAGACCAGCCCCGCGTAGCGGACGGCGTCGGCCCTGGCGGTGTGGACGTCGCCGCCCGCAGCAGTGATGGCGGCCAGGGCCGGGGCCAGCAGAGTCCCGGCACCTCCGGCGAGCACGGTGCCGCCGAGGACCGGCCGACCGGCCTCGTAGCGCTGCAGCGGCACCGGGTCGGGAAGACCCAGGTTCTTCACCAGGAAACGGCCGACCGGCGTGCCGGTCAGACGCTGGTAGCGGTCGGCCATGACTCTCCTCGGTTTGTGGTGCACGGCTCCGCGCAGGCGGCTAGGCAACCGTCGGGCGGCAAATGTAACTTGTCAGTAACCCGCGGTCCACCGGCCCCGGGTACGCCCCTTCGTCCCACGCTTCGTACCCTCTCAGCCTGCTCAACAGGAGTGCCCGATGCCTTCTTCACCTCCCAGCGTGCGTCGTGTCGCGATCCTCGGCGGCAACCGGATTCCGTTCGCGCGGAGCAACGCGGCGTACGCGCAGGCCTCCAACCAGGACATGCTCACCGCCGCCATCGACGGTCTGGTAGAGCGTTACGGCCTGGCGGGAGGGCGCATAGGCGAGGTCGTCGCCGGTGCGGTGCTCAAGCACAGCCGTGACTTCAACCTGACGCGTGAGTCGGTCCTCGGGTCGAAGCTCTCGCCGCAGACGCCGGCGTACGACATCCAGCAGGCCTGTGACACCGGTATCCAGGCCGCGATCGCGGTCGCCGACAAGATCGCGGTCGGGGCGATCGACGTCGGCATCGCCGGCGGGGTCGACACCACATCCGATGCGCCGATCGCGGTGAACGAGAAGCTGCGGCAGATCCTGCTCGCCGCCAACCGCGCGAAGACCGTGCAGGGGCGGCTCAAGGCGCTCGCCAGCATCCGGCCCGGTCACCTCGCACCGTCGATCCCGCAGAACTCCGAGCCACGGACGCAACTGTCGATGGGTGAGCACGCCGCGTTGACCGCCCTCGAGTGGGAGGTCACCCGGGCCGAGCAGGACGAGCTCGCGCTGGCGTCGCACCAGCGGCTGGCGGCGGCGTACGACCGGGGGTTCTTCGACGAGCTCATCACGCCGTACCTCGGCCTGGAGCGTGACCAGACCCTGCGCCCGGACACCACCGCCGAGAAGCTCGGCGCGCTGAAGCCGGTCTTCGGCCGGGGGGCCGGGGCGACGATGACCGCAGGCAACTCCACACCGCTCACCGATGGTGCGTCGGTGGTGCTGCTGGCCAGTGAGGAGTGGGCGGCGGAGCGCGGGCTCGACGTGCTGGCCCGTCTGACCTTCCACCAGACGGCCGCGGTCGACTACGTGTACGGCGGAGAGGGTCTGTTGATGGCACCGGCGTACGCCATGTCGACCATGCTGAACCGTGCCGGGCTCGGGCTGGACGACTTCGACTTCTACGAGATCCATGAGGCGTTCGCGTCGCAGGTGATCGCCACGCTGAAGGCGTGGGAGGACCCGATCTTCTGCAAGCAACGCCTGGGCCGTGACGTGCCGCTCGGTGCGATCGACCGCGACAAGCTCAACGTCGTCGGCTCGTCGCTGGCGGCCGGCCACCCGTTCGCCGCGACCGGTGGGCGGATCGTCGCCACCCTCGCCACCTTGCTCGCCGAGAAGGGTGAGGGCAGGGGAGTCGTCTCCATCTGCGCCGCCGGTGGCCAGGGCGTCACCGCGATCATCGAGCGCTGATCCACTGACGTGCCGGGGAGGGGCGCCGTGAAGCAGCTATCTCGGCACCCTCGGCGTACACCGGCCCCGACAGCCGTCGCACGGTCTCGATCGTGTCGGCCTCGTCGGCACCCTTGTCGTCGCGGTAGCGGAGCACCCGCGCGAACCGTAGTGCGAGCCCACCGGGGTAGCGGGTCGAGCGCTGCAGGCCGTCGAACGCGATCTCGACGACCTGCTCCGGCCGCAGGTGGACGACGTGAGACGTGCGGCGGGTCTCGAGCTCGAGGAACCGCTCGGTCTGCCACCGCAGCATCTCGTCGGTCATGCCCTTGAACGTCTTGCCCAGCATCACGAACTCCCCGGTGTCGGGGTGGCGTGCGCCCAGATGGATGTTGGACAACCAGCCCTGTCGTCGACCGCTGCCCCACTCGACGGCCAGCACCACCAGGTCGAGGGTGTGGCGCGGCTTGACCTTCACCCAACCCGCACCACGACGACCGGCGGCATACGGCGCTGTGACCGACTTGACGATCACGCCCTCCTGCCCCCCGGCGACCGCCTGGTCGAAGAACTGCGTGGCGGCGGCAGGGTCGCTCGTGCATAGCCTCGACACGAGCGACGCGGCGGGCACTACCTGGTCGAGACGGTCGAGCCGGGAGGCCAGTGCTAGGTCGATGAGGTCGTCGCCGTCGACGTGCAGGCAGTCGAAGAAGAACGCGCTCACCCGGTGGCCGTCGCCTTCGTCGGCGTGCTGGGTCGACGTGCGCGACGCGGTCTCCTGGAACGGTCGAGGTCGACCGGTGGCGTCGATCAGGATGGCTTCGCCGTCGAGGATCAGCTGCTGCGCCGGAAGCGAGCGGGCCAGCTCGACCACCTCGGGCAGCCGCCCGGTGATGTCGTCGAGGCTTCGGGTGAAGACTGCGACGTCGGAGCCGTCCTTGTGGACCTGGACGCGGATGCCGTCGAGCTTGACGTCGACAAGGCACTCCGGGGACGGCCCCTCGACGTCGGTGACCTTGCCGAACGCCTGAACGACGTCGGGGGCCGTGCCTGCCAGCATCGGCCGAACCGGCTGGCCGACGGTCAAGGTGAAGGCGGACAGGGCGTCGAGCCCACCGGTGAGCGCTGCCGCAGCCACGGGCGCCGTCGCACCTCGCAGCATGGCCGCCCTGCGCACGTCAGCAACAGGTACGCCGGCCGCGGCGGCCACCGCGTCGAGCATCAGCGCGTCGAGCGCACCTTGCCGCAGCTCCCCTGACACGAGCGCGCGCAGGAGCTTCTGTTCCGCAACGGTGGCGCGCGCGAACAGCGCAGCGACGGCGCCCGCACGGGCCGCCGCCGACCCAGGACCAGACAGCAGCGCCATGGCGGCGAAAGCCGCATCGACCTCGCGGACGGTCAGCGTCGGGACCGGGGCGGGGTCGGGGAGTCCCCCCAGCCCGGCCCAGCCCACGCCGGTACGCCGTTGCCGCAGCTCGCCGGCCAGGTAGGTGACGGCGATCTCGACGTCCTCGGCGTCGGCTCGACGCAGCAGGTCGGCGAGGGCAGCACGCTTGGCCAGCCGGGACCGGGTCGCGGCGACCTGCTGTGACACCTGGACGAGGTCGTGCAGCAGCATGGCGCCATTGTGCCGGGGCCGACGGACACTCGCGCCTCAGCCGCGGCAACCCCAGGGGTCGGCTCTCCCGGCTAGCCTGAGGCGGTGACCTCGTCCGCCACCGCCAGCACCGTTTCCTGGCGGCCCGCATGGCCGTGCGACCCTTTCGAGGTCCTCCGCCCGATCCGCCGCGGGGCGGGCGACCCGGCCTTCCAGCGAGACCTCGACGGGACTCTCTGGCGCGCCACGCTGACGCCCGAAGGCCCCGCGACATTGCGCATCCGCGCTCGGCCGAGCCTCGGCCTGGTCGAGCTCGAGGCCTGGGGCAGCGGCCGCGGCTGGGCGCTCGACCAGGCACCTGAGCTGCTCGGGGCGTACGACGACGTCTCCAGCTTCCGGCCGGTCGACGGCCAGGTCCAGGCCGAGTGGCGCCGCTACCCACACTGGCGGGTGATGAGGTCCCGTGGAGTGCTCGAGGCGATGGTCGGTGCGGTCATCGAGCAGAAGGTCACCGGGCAGGAGGCGTGGACGGGCTGGCGCCGGCTTCTGCAGCGTTTCGGTGACGTGGCCCCCGGACCGGGCGAGGGTCGTGGCATGCGATGCGTCCCGGCTGCCGCTGTCTTGACGCAGGTGCCGTCGTGGGAGTGGCTGCGGTGCCACATCGACCCCGCACGGTCGCGTGCCATCGTGCGCGCTGCCCGCGTCGCCGGGTCGCTCGAGCGCACCACCGACCTGCCGGGGGAGGAGGTCGAGCGGAGACTCACCTCGCTGCCAGGGATCGGTGTGTGGACCGCTGCGGAGGTCCGGCAGCGGGCCCACGGTGACGCCGACGCGGTGAGCTTCGGCGACTACCACGTCGCCGCCCATGTCGGCTGGGCGCTCACCGGGCGGTCCATCAGCGACGACGAGATGGCGGACCTGTTGGAGGCGGACCGCCCCCACCGCTACCGCATCCAGCACATCGTCACCCGTCGGTTGCCCGGGCTACCGCGGCGGGGCCCCAGGATGCCCCCGCGACGCCACCTACCGCGGTGAAGCGGCTCTTGGTCCTACGCCCGGGCGAGCGACTGGCGGTCGCCGTCGCCGTCGGCGTGTTCGTGCTGATCCTCGCCGACGTGGCCGTCGGTGGGCTCGTGGCCGACCTCGACGCCGACGCCATCGCCTCGGTGGCACTGTCCGACGGCGGCCCGGCCTGGACTCGGATCGCCACGGATCTTGGCAGTCTCGGAGTATCAGGCGCCGTCGTGATGATCGCGACCCTGCTGTGTGCGCACGGGTTGTGGCGGGTGTGGCCGCTCGCCCTGACGGCATTCAACCTTGCCGCGACCGCCGTTGTGGTCTCCGTGGTGAAGGCGGCCGTGGGGCGCGGCGGCCCGTCGACGACGGCGAGCAACTCGGGCTACTCCGGCTACTTTCCTTCCGGACACACCGCCACCGGCTTCGTGTGTTTCGGCACCGCCGCCTTCCTGATGCTGGCCTTGGTCAGGCCGGACCTGAGCGCCTCCGGGTTCGTCGGGTCACGGGCGGGCGAACAGCGGCCAGGGCTGCCAGAGCACGGACACGACATTCTCGCCCGCGCCGGCGTCGGCGTCGGTCTCACCGTCGGGTTGGTCGTGGGCATCGGCACGCTGCTCACCGGCAACCACTGGCCGAGCGACGTCGTCGGCGGCCTGCTAGTCGGAACCACGGTGCTGGTCACCGGTTTCGCGGGCGTTCGGACGCATCTCGAGAAGGTGGTCGGCGTACGACGCTGACCCGGATGCGCCTCGGGCGACTCGCTCCCCGAAGTCTGTCGGCGGCCCCGCGTAGGCTCGGTGCATGAGGTCAGCAGCAGAGCTCCAGCGCACCGTCGCGCCCTTCAAGGTGGTGTCCGACTACTCCCCGTCCGGTGACCAGCCGGCGGCCATCGACGAGCTGCAGAAGCGCATCGAGGGCGGCGTCGACGACGTTGTCCTGCTCGGCGCCACCGGCACCGGCAAGACGGCAACTGTGGCCTGGCTGGTGGAGCGGGTGCAGCGTCCGACGCTGGTGATGCTGCCCAACAAGACGCTCGCGGCCCAGTTCGCCAACGAGCTGCGCGAGCTTTTTCCCGACAACGCCATCGAGTACTTCGTCTCCTACTACGACTACTACCAGCCCGAGGCGTATGTCCCGCAGACCGACACCTACATCGAGAAGGACTCCTCGATCAACGAAGAGGTCGAGCGACTCCGGCACTCGGCCACTTGGTCGCTGCTGACCAGGCGCGACGTCATCGTGGTCTCCACGGTGTCGTGCATCTACGGCCTGGGCTCGGCGCAGGAGTACCTCAACCGGATGGTGCACGTGAAGGTCGGCGACGAGTTCGACCGTGACTCGCTGTTGCGCAAGCT
>JACCVA010000288.1 GCA_013698435.1 Nocardioidaceae bacterium
CCGTACGGCGCCCACTTCACTGCCGGCACGGTCGGGGCGAACAACGACACGACAGGCGTACCGACGGCGGCGGCCAGGTGGGCCGGACCGGTGTTGGCGACGACGACGGCGGCAGCCCCCGCGAGTATGGCGGCGAGCTCCGGCAGCTGCGTACGGCCACCGAGGTCGCACACCGCAGCGGCTGAGGAGACCTGGGCCGTGAGTCGGCGTTCAGCGGGCGAACCTGTCACCACGACCGGCCACCCGGCGGCGTTCAGCAGCTGGGCGGTCTCGGCGAACCGTTGCACCGGCCACGCCCGCGCCGGTACGGCGGTGCCGGGGTGCAGGACGACGTATGGCGGGTCCGGGACGAGTGCGTCCACGTGGGGCAACGGCCGACGCACCGCGAGCCGCCCGTCGTCGCCTGGCGGCAGCGTAAAGCCCGCCGCCCGCGCCAGCGACAGCGCTCGCTCTGGCTCGGGGATGTCCTCGGCGACCCGGTGCCGCAGGTCCAGCAGTGAGCCGGGGTAGTCCTCGCTGATGCCGGCGATCCACGCGACGCCGGCGAGCCGGAGCAGCAGCGCGGTCGGCAGCACCGACTGGTGGAAGGATGTGAACACGCAGGCACCGTCGAGCTGCCTGGCAGCGAGGACGGCCACCAGCTCCGTGACTGCGGTGCTGTCGACGGCAGGCGGATGGGCGGCGATCCATGGGCACTCCCACACGAGCACGTCGTCCACTCCCGGCAGCAGCCTGGCCGCCTCGGCGCCTTGCGGTCCGGCCAGCACGACCAGCTCGTCACACCCCGCGGCCATCGCCCGCAGAGCGGGTCCGGCGATGAGCATGTCCCCGGCGCTGTCGAGCCGGACAGCAAGCAGCCGCCGGGTCACCAGGCGCCTGCCAAGATGTCGTCGACTGCCCGAGCCAGGTCCGTCGCCGTCCGAGCCGCGGCGGTCGTCTCTCCGGGTCGTGTCGCCGAGTTGGGAACCAGGATGCCGCGAGCGCCGGCCGCCTCAGCAGCCTCGACGTCGCTTCCGATGTCACCGACGACAACGCACTTTGCCGGCTCCACCTCGAGTGACGCGCAGGCTTGGGTGATCATCCCCGGCGCCGGTTTGCGGCACTCGCAGCCGGCGTCGGGGGTGTGCGGGCAGACGTGGAAAACGTCGAAGGGTCCGAGCAGCTGATCGACGCGGGTGTTGACGGCCTGGGTCTGTTCGGACGTGATGACACCTCGACCGATGCCGGACTGGTTGGTGATCACGCCGACCCGCACGCCGGCGCCGCGCAGCCGCTCCAGCGACGTCGTGGCGGATGCAACGGCCTGGACCAGCTCGGGGTCGCCGTTGTAGGGGACGTCGTGCACGAGGGTGCCGTCGCGGTCGAAGAGCACGAGGTCCGGCAGACCGCGCCAGGGTCGCACGCGACGGTGCCGCCAGTGTCCGAGCGCGGTGTGCCAGCTTGCTGCGACCGGGATCGCTGCGCTGGTGACGAGCATCCGACGCACCTCGGCCACGTCCCGCGGCCCCGGCAAGATGCGAGTCAGCGCGAACTCCGCGGTGCCCACCGCCCACAGTGCGCCAGCACCGGCGGCGGCGCGTCGACGGCCGGCGGCCGCGAGCAGGAGGGAGGCGCCCGCAACAGCCATGATTGCGAGGTGCCGGGGCCGGCGGCCGGACGGTGCACCGGCCCGCTCTCGCCACCGGGGTCCGTGCAGCCTCCGCATCAGCACGTCGTCGGCGTTGCCGGTCTGCTGGCGCACGCTGACCCAGTCGTCGGTCGGTCTCACCGGGTGGGTGATCGACCGACGGCCGCGGACGAGCCGGCCCCCCGCCTCGCTCACTCGCAGGCCGAGGTCGGCGTCTTCACGGAAGGCTCGTGGGAAGCGCTCGTCGAAACCGCCGACGGAGGCCAGCCAGGACCGGCGGTAGGTCATGTCGGCCGTGATCCACTGTGCCGACGCGAGGCCGGCTGTGCTGCGTTCCCAGTCAGTCGGTCGACGGTCGTCCGGCAGCGGGACCCGGACCTGCCCCTGGCTGCCGGCAACTGTCGCCTCAGCAGCGTCCAGGTCGTCCTGCAGACGGGCGCGCCAGTCGTGGTCCGGAACCACGTCGTCGTCGAGGAAGCTGACCCACCGCGTCCGCGCCAGCCGCCAGCCGAGGTTGCGCGCCCGGGCGGGGCCACCACCGCCCGAGCGCACCACCCGGAGGTCGTCGAGCCCGAGGTCGGCGAGGCTACCCGCGAGATCGTCGCCCTGCGGCCGGTCGTCGACGACGATGATCTGCGAGACCCGCGGACCGCCGCTGTCGCGCAGGGCCTCGAGCAGCGCTCGCAGGCTGGCGCGGCCAACCGTCGGCACCACCACGGTCGTCGGCAGCACCGTCATGTGCTCGACCCAGGGCGGCGTACGGCGAACGGTCCGATCGCGAGCAGGTCGACCGGCGCGGAGCCGAAACACTCAAGCGCGTCGCGCGGGTCGTCGACCATCGGTCGTCCCGCCGTGTTGAGGCTGGTGTTGATCACCACGGGCAGCCCGGTGCGGCGTTCGAAGCAGCTGAGCATGCGCGCGACGAGCGGCTGCGAACTGTCCACGGTCTGCACCCTGGCCGTCCCGTCGACGTGGACGACGGCGGGGATGCGGTCGCGCCACCGGGCGTCGACGTCATGGACGAAGAGCATGTACGGCGACGGCAGCGGCCCGCGGGAGAAGATGTCGGCGGCCCGCTCCAGCCGCACCATCGGCGCCACTGGCCGGAACTGCTCGCGACCCTTGACGTCGTTGAGCCGTTCGAGGTTGGCGGCGTGGCCGGGATGAGCCAGCAACGAGCGATGGCCAAGGGCCCGAGGTCCGTACTCGCTGCGACCTTGGAACCAGGCGACGACGTCGTTGGCGGCCAGGGCCGCTGCCACCGTGTCGGCGATGTCGGCTGGTCGGGAGTAGGGGACCCGGGCGGTGATGAGGGCTGCCTCCAGCTCGTCGTCCGTCCAGGAACGCCCGAGGTCGGCGCCTGGCATCGCAGCGGTGACGTCGCCACCGGCGCGAGCCAGGTGCAAGGCACCGCCCAACGCGGTCCCGGAGTCGCCGGCGGCGGGTTGGACCCAGACATGGCGATACGAAGTCTCGGCGGCAAGCCTGCTGTTGGCGACGCAGTTCAACGCCACTCCACCCGCCAGGCTCAACGCGTCACCACCGGTCCTGGCGGCCAGCCACCGGGCAAGCTCCAGCAGCACGTCCTCCAGGCGCGTCTGCACACTGGCCGCGAGGTCGGCATGCTCCTGGCTCCACGGTTCGTGAGAACTGCGTCGCTTGACCAGGCTCGACCAGTCGACGGGATCGGTGTGGAACCCGCCGTCGCCGGTGGGATAGATCGCCGACCGCAGCTCGTCGGCGTACCGGGGCTGACCGTAGGAGGCGAGCGCCATCACCTTGTACTCGTCGCTGCTCCGCAAGAAGCCGAGGTGGTCCGTGACGTCTTCGTAGAGCAGGCCCAACGAGTGCGGCAGGGACTGGCTGGCGAGCACGTCGAGCTGGCCGTCGTCGTAGCGACCGGCCAGGTGGCTGACCGACTCACCTCGCCCGTCGAGGACCAGCACGTCCACCTCCCGAAAAGGCGACGCCAGCCCGGCCGAGGCGGCGTGGGCGACGTGATGCGGGACGAAGCGCACCGCGGCCGGGTCGAGGCCCGGCAGCGCGGTCGCCAGGAACGTCGGAGCAGCTCGGGCGTAGGTCAGCCTCAGGTGGTCCCAGGGGTCGTGCAGTCCGAGCTGATCGGCCGGCAGCGCCAGCCCGGGGTCGAACGAGTAGGCCACCGCGTCGAGGTCCGACGCATCGATGCCTGCGGCGTCCAGGCACCAGGCGGCCGCCAGCTCCGGAAGCTCCCAGGCCGAGAACGGCACCGGCCGCTTCCCGTGCTTACGCCGAGAGAAACGCTCCTCCTCGGCGGCTGCCACGGTCTCGCCGTCGATGACCAAAGCGGCGGCGGGATCGTGGAAGATCGCGTTGATCCCGAGTACCTTCACCCGGCCTCCTGTCGTAGCGTCGTGAACCGGGTCCGTTCCCCCTTCTATGTCTGACAAACGCTTGTGGTCAGAACGGCGCAAACTTGACAACCGTCTCTCTTCAGCGGGTGCGCGACGACGTGCCGGCCGACCGTGACTCGATGGTCTCGAGCTTGCGCACCCGGCTTTCCACCTCGGCCGGGAGCAGACGCCGGCGGGCCAGCGCGGCCGGCACGCGGGGGATCGCCAGCGCGGCGGCGCGGGCGCCTTCCCAAGACGACGTGACCGTGCGCCACGTCTGCCGCCCCACCACCGGCCACGGTCGGCGCATGAGTGCCGTCAGCAAGGCATTGCGGTCGATCAGCCGTTGTCGGACGGCGTCGCTCGACCGGGTGGTCGAGGGGTGATGGTGCACGACCAGCTCGTCGACGTACGCGAGATCCCACCCAGCCGCCGCCAGGTCGTAGGCCACCCGCTGTTCCTCGCCGGGGAAGAAGACGACATCGTCGAAGCCCCCGACGCCCAGAAACGCCTCCTTGCGGACGATGCACCCGCACGCGACGAAGCCGAGGACCGCGGCACCGGGGACGCCAGTGCGCTGCGGCAGTGGCGAGTCGGCCATCTGTGTCGAGATCGGGTCGAGCCTGTCCTCGGGGCCCACGAGGATGCGCGCCGCCAGGAGGCCCACCGTTTCGTGCTCGTCGAGCAGCGACACCGCAGCCTCCAGGGATCCCGGTTCCCACCACGAGTCGTCGTCGGCGAAGGCGACGTACGGCGTCTCTGCGGCTCGTACGCCCAGGTTTCGAGCCGGTGCGCCGGCGTTGGCGGGCAGCGAGATGACCAACACGTCGGGATGCAGCAGGCGTACGGCCTCCACCGTCCCGTCCGTGGAGGCGTTGTCGACCAGGACCACGGGGCGGCTGTGCCGCCCCAACGTGGAGAGCACGTCGGCACGGCGGTTGCGGCTCATGACGACCGTCGTGATGTCGGGGTCGGCGGATGCGGGCATGACGTCGCAGTACCCGATGCCCCGCGTCTCATCGTTTGCAGGACGTCTTCGGTTGCATGAATGGCACCACTTGGGGCACTTCCTGGCGCATGCGGATCTCTGTGCTGGGCACCGGCTACCTCGGTGCCACGCACGCCGCCTGCCTGGCCGCCTGCGGGCACGACGTCGTCGGCGTCGACACCGACGGCGCACGGATCGACCGGCTGCGGTCCGGCCAGGCGCCTTTCCATGAGCCCGGGCTGCAGCAGCTCCTCGTGGAAGGGGTCGCTGCGGAGCGCCTGACGTTCACCACCGACTACGACCTCGTCACCGACGCGGACGTGCACTTCGTCTGCGTCGGGACACCACAGCGCTGCGGCAGCTACGCCGCCGACCTGTCCGCGTTGTGGAGTGCCGTCGACTCGCTCGCCCCCCGGCTCAGTCGCCCGTGCCTGGTCGTGGGCAAGTCGACGGTGCCGGTCGGGACCGCAGCGCTGGTGCGGAACCGGCTGCGGGCGTCAGCACCAGTCGGTGAGGGTGTCCAGCTCGCCTGGAACCCTGAGTTCCTGCGGGAGGGCCACGCGATCGAGGACTCGCTGCGTCCTGACCGACTCGTGTTCGGCGTCGAGAGCGACGAGGCGGACCTGGTGCTGCGCGAGGTGTACGCCGCCTTGTTGTCGGCGGGCACCCGCTGCGTGCGTACGGATCTGGCTACCGCAGAGCTCGCAAAGGTGGCCTCCAACGTCATGCTTGCAGCACGGATCTCGCTGGTGAACCTGCTCGCCGAGGTCTGCGAGGCGGCCGACGCCGATGTCGGTGACCTCACGACCATCCTCGGCCATGACGCCCGGATCGGTCCCTCGTTCCTGACGCCTGGCATCGGTTTCGGCGGCGGTTGCCTGCCCAAGGACACCCGTGCGTTCGTGGCCCGCGCCGAAGAGCTCGGCGTGGGCGAGTCGGCTGCCCTGCTGCGTGAGGTCGACGCCGTGAACATGCGTCAGCGCGCCCGCACCGTGGACCTCGCGGCGTCGGTCCTCGGCGAGCTGTCCGGTGCGAAGGTGGCGGTGCTCGGCGTCGCGTTCAAGGCCGACTCGGACGACGTGCGCGACTCACCTGCCCTCGACGTAGCAGCCACCCTGCAGGCGCAGGGCGCTCGGGTGCGGGTGTACGACCCGGCGGCCGGCGCCAACGCCCAGCGCGTCCAGCCGACCCTCGCGTATGTTGCCGACACCACGGCGGCCTGTCGCGACGCCGACCTCGTCCTGGTGCTCACCGACTGGCAGGAGTTCCGTGGCATCGACCCCGTCTCGCTGGCCGATGTCGTCCACGTACCGCGGGTCATCGACGGGCGGCTGGCGCTCGACCCCGACAAGTGGCGAGCCGCAGGGTGGGACTTCCACGCCCTGGGCCGGGCGCGACATGACGCAGGGGGCGGATAAGTGCGGATCTTGTTGTGGCACGTGCACGGGTCCTGGACGACCTCCTTCGTGCAGGGGGCGCATGCGTACCTGCTGCCGGTGCTGCCCGATCGGGGACCCGACGGGGTGGGGAGGGCACGCACCTGGGACTGGCCCGCGTCAGCTCGAGAGCTTTCGCCCGAGGATCTGCGGGACGAGCCGTTCGACGTCGTGCTGCTCCAACGTCCGCACGAGGTCGAGCTGGCGCACCGCTGGACCGGCCGCATGCCCGGGCGAGACATCCCAGCCGTGTACCTCGAGCACAACACGCCCGGTGGGAACGTGCCGTTCTCGCGGCACCCGCTCGCCGACCAGGACGACATACCGATCGTGCATGTCACCCACTTCAACCAGCTGTTCTGGGACTGCGGCAGTGCCCGCACCGAGGTCGTCGAACACGGCATCATCGACCCCGGCCACCGCTACTCGGGAGAGTGGGCACGCGGCGCACTCGTCGTCAACGACCCCGTCCGTCGAGGACGGGCGGTAGGGACCGACCTGCTGGTCGCGCTGGCGGCATCGGCGCCACTCGACGTATTCGGCATGAACGTGCACGGTCTCGGCAAGGAGGTCGGTGTCGCCAAGGACCGGATGTGGACGTTCGAGGACCTCCCGCAGCAGGCGCTGCACCGTGAGCTCGCACGACGGCGCGTCTATGTGCACACCTCTCGCTGGACGTCCCTGGGCCTGTCGCTGCTGGAGGCCATGCAGCTGGGGATGCCGGTGGTCGCGCTCGCCACCACGGAGGCGGTGATGGCAGTGCCGCCGGAAGCTGGAGTGGTGTCCACCCGCATCGACGACCTGACGTCAGCACTCTGGCGATTCACGCATGACCCGACGCATGCTCAGGCGGTGGGTGCCAGAGCACGCGAGGCCGCCTTGTCCCGTTACGGTCTCGGCCGTTTTCTCGCGGACTGGGACCTACTGCTTCAGTCGGTCGCCTGAGACCGTCCCCCCCGGCGCCGCTGCTGGGGAAACGGCAGGCGATGATGTGCCCATCCGTGCGGCGCTTCTCTCGCCACCGCGGCGGCAGCCGGGCATGATCGGAGGTTGGGAGGAAGCGATGAGGTACGGGTTCGCGATCGATCAACGCACCTGCATCGGCTGCCACGCGTGCACTGTCGCGTGCAAGACCGAGCACCAGGTCCCGGTCGGCCAGTTCCGCACCTGGGTCAAGTATGTCGACCAGGGGGACTATCCCTCCACCACGCGCGACTTCGCAGTGATGCGTTGCAACCACTGCACCGACGCGCCATGCGTCAAGGTGTGCCCTACCAGCTCCTTGTTCACCCGTGACGACGGCATCGTCGACTTCGACGGCGACCGCTGCATCGGGTGCAAGGCGTGCATGCAGGCATGTCCGTACGACGCCATCTACATCGACGCCGACACCCATACGGCGGCCAAGTGCAACTACTGCGCCCACCGCGTCGACCAGGGGCTCGAGCCTGCGTGTGTGGTGGTCTGCCCGACTGAGTCGATCTGGGTGGGCGACCTCGACGATCCGAGCAGCGCCCTCGTGCAACTGCTCTCGACGAACGAGACTGCCGTCCGGGCGCCGGAGCAGAACACCGGGCCGAACGTGTTCTATCTCGGTGCCGACCGGGCCGTCCTCGAACCGCTCGACGCCCCGCCCGACGGGACCTACCTGTGGTCAGAGCCTGACGCACATCGGCGCGAGGTGGCCGCCGACCTCGCCGTGGACCCGGTCACCCGGGCGAAGACGACGCTCAACACCGCGCACCCCCGCCCGTGGGGGTGGCGCGTCACGACCTACCTGTGGACCAAGGCGGTCGGTTCCGGCGCGCTGATGATCGCCGCCCTCGCACTGCTCCTCCGCGTCGACCTCGCGAGCATCGGCACGGTGGTGGCGCCGCTCGTGGCGCTGGTCGGCACGGCAGTCACCGGTGTGCTGCTCGTGTGGGACCTGAAGCGGCCGGAGCGGTTCCTCTACATCTTTTTGAAGCCCAACCCCACCTCGTGGCTGTTCTGGGGGTCGGTCGTCCTTGCCACCTACGCCGGCCTCGCGGCGCTCTGGCTCGTTGCCGGGCTGCTGGGCCAGGAGTCGCTCATCGCGGTGCTCGCCGCGCCGACAGCGCTGGCCGGTCTGATGACCGCGGCGTACACCGGACTGCTCTTCGGCCAGGCCGAAGGGCGCGACCTGTGGCAGTCGCCGCTGCTGTTCTGGCACCTGGTGGTGCAGGCGGTGATGGTCGGGGCAGGGGCGATGGTGCTGTGCGTGCCCTTCATCGACGTCTCCTCGTCCGGCCGGCGGTTGCTCGTTGGTGCTCTCGCAATCGGCACCGTCGCCCATCTCGCGATGCTGGCGATGGAGTACGCCCGCACGCATCGCACTCGAGGCGCGGCTGCAGCAGCACGGATGATCACGCACGGCCGCTACGCGCGGACGTTCTGGGGCGCCGTCGTCGTCGCCGCCGTCGCTGCCGTGGCGGCGGCGGTCGACTGGGGCATGGCGGCTTCGGGTCCGGCGTACGCCGCCGCCCTGCTCGTCCAGCCCGCGTTGCTGGCGTACGAGAGTGTCTTCGTCCGGGCCGGGCAAGACGTCCCGCTGTCGTAGTGTCGGCACCCGGCCGCCCACCCAGCGAGAAGGAAGACAGCTCATGAGCGCAGACCAGCATCCGACCCGGCCGGACTCCGACCTGCCGGGCATGCGGACTCGCTGGGGCCTGCGTAACTACCCGCCCGTCAGCGAGTGGGACCACCACGTGCAGAACGACGCCCGTGCGCATCCCCGGAAGGTGCCGCGTGAGTACATGCTCGTCCCGACCACGTGCTTCAACTGCGAGTCCGCATGCGGCCTGCTGGCATACGTCGACAAGGACGACCTGACGATTCGCAAGGTGGAGGGCAACCCCGCGCACCCGGGCTCGCGCGGGCGCAACTGCGCCAAGGGGCCGGCCACGATCAACCAGATCGACGACCCGGAACGGATCCTCTACCCCTTGAAACGTCGCGGTAGCCGCGGTGGCGGCGACTGGGAGCGCGTGTCGTGGGACGAGGCCCTCGACGACATCGCGGCACGCATCCGGCTGGCCATGCAGCAGGACCGGCACAACGAGGTCATGTATCACGTGGGACGCCCGGGGGAAGACGGCTTCGCCGAGCGCTTCCTGCTCGCCTGGGGCGTGGACGGCCACAACAGCCACACGAACATCTGCTCGGCCGGAGCGCGGCTCGGGCTCTCGCTGTGGGGTGGCTACGACCGCCCGTCACCCGACCACGCCAACGCGAAGGTGATCCTGCTGCTGTCGAGCCACCTCGAGAGCGGTCACTACTTCAACCCGCACGCCCAGCGGATCATGGAGGGCAAGTCCAACGGCGCCAAGCTCGTCGTGCTCGACCCGCGGCTGTCCAACACGGCGTCGCACGCCGACATGTGGGTCACGCCGTGGCCGGGAAGCGAGGCGGCGATCCTGCTGGCCGCGGCGGCGTACCTGCTGCGAACCCGCCGCATCGACGAGGCCTACGTCAAGCGCTGGATGAACTGGCGCACCTACCTCGAGAACGTGCACCCGGGCGCTCCCCTCGAGTTCGAGACGTTCCTCGACCGGCTCACGGACGACTACGCCCGCTACACGTTCGAGTTCGCGGCGGAGGAGGCGCAGATACCCGTCGAGCAGGTGCAGCAGATCGCCGAGGTCGTCGCCGAGTCCGACGGACGGCTGTCTGCCCACGTATGGCGGTCGGCGGCCGCGGGGAACTACGGCGGCTGGATGGTCGCCAGGGCGCTGTTCTTCCTGGTGGCGCTGACGGGCAGCGTCGGCACGGTGGGCGGGACGAGCCCGAACGGCTGGGACAAGTTCATCCCGCACGGTCCGAACATGCCCGGGGGACACGAGCGGTGGAACGAGCTGACCTGGCCGCGTGAGTACCCGTTGGCGACCAACGAGCTGTCGATGCTGCTGCCGCACTTCCTCAAGGACGGCCGCGGCACGCTCGACGTCTACTTCTCCCGCGTCTACAACCCCATCTGGACCAATCCCGACGGGTTCAGCTGGATGGAGGTGCTCACCGACGAGAAGCTGGTCGGGTGCCACGTCGCCTTGACGCCGACCTGGTCCGAGACCGCGGAGTTCGCCGACTACGTGCTGCCGATGGGGCACGCGACGGAGCGGCACGACACGCATTCCTACGAGACGCATGCAGGCACGTGGCTCGGGTTCCGGCAGCCGGTACGCCGGGTCGCGATGGAGAAGCTCGGCAGGGAGTTCTCCGACACCCGAGACGTCAACCCTGGCGAGGTGTGGGAGGAGAACGAGTTCTGGTTCGAGCTGTCGTGGCGGATCGACCCCGACGGCACCATGGGCATCCGTCAGTACTTCGAGTCGCCGTACCGACCGGGTGAGAAGGTCACGGTCGACGAGTACTACCGCTACATCTTCGAGAACAACGTGCCGGGGCTGCCCGAGAAGGCGGCCGCGCTCGGCCTGACTCCGCTGGAGTACATGCGCAAGTTCGGGGTCGTCGAGGTGAGCTCTGAGGTCTACCGGGTCGACGAGCGACCGCTGACGGACGCCGAGCTAGAGGGCGCCGTTGCCGACGACCTGGGCGTGCTCCGCAAGCCGGTCACCCTCGACACCCAGGTGCCCCTTGTGGGTGAGGCCGGGGCGGTAGGGGTCGAGCACGACGACGGCACGAAGACGTTCGGCTGGCTGACACCGTCGCGCAAGCTGGAGATCTACTCGCCGTCGATGCGCGACTGGGGGTGGCCGGAGCATGCCACCCCGGGCTACATCGAGTCGCACGTCAGCAGGCGCACGATCGACCTCGAAGCCGGTGACCTCGTCCTCGTGCCCACCTTCAGGCTGCCGACCTTGATCCACACCTGGTCGGGCAACGCGAAGTACCTGAACGAGCTGAGCAACTCCCATCCGCTGTGGCTCAACAGCCGTGACGCCGAGCGCCACCAGGTGGACACCGGCGACCTCGTCCGCGTCAGCACACGCATCGGCTACTTCGTGGCGAGGGTGTGGTCGACCGAGGCGATCCGTCCCGGCGTTTGCGCACTGTCGCACCACATGGGCAGATGGCGGCTGCGCGACGGCGAGGGCAGCCGGTGGGTCACCGGCCGCGTCGATCTCGACCATCCGAAGGGGGACACGAGCTGGTTCCTTCGCTACGTCTCGGGCGTCGGCTCGTTCGAGTCGACCGACCCCGACTCCGGCCGCATCAGCTGGGACGACCCCGGCGTCCATCAGAACCTCACGTTCCCGGTGCAGCCGGACCCGTGGTCGGGGATGCACTGCTGGCTCCAACACGTACGGATGGAGAAGAGCCATCCCGGTGACGAGTACGGCGACGTCTACGTCGACACCGCGCTGTCCAGGCAGGTGTACGACGAGTGGCTGTCACAGACCCGTGCGACCCTGGGGCCGGACAACCAGCGACGACCGGAGTTCATGATGCGACCCGTGATGCCGAAGCGCCGGGCCTATCGCGTGCAGGAGCCTCGATGAGCCGGCTGGGTTGGGCGTCGTCGAGCCGCGCGGGCGCCGACGAGGAGAGTCGTCGGTTGGCCGTCGAAGCCGCCGTCGGTGCGGTTGTCGACCCGCAGCTGACGATGCCGCTGACCCAGCTCGGCATGGTGGAGCAGGTGACGGTGCCGCGGCGCGGTCCGATCCGCGTCTTGCTGCGCACCATCGCGGCCGACTGTCCGCAACAGCCCTTGCTCACAAGTCTGGTCGAGCAAGCCGTTGGCACAGTCGATCCCGGCCGTGAGGTGGCGGTCGAGGTCAGCGTCATGGACGCCCGCGCACGGACCGCGGTAGGTCAGCTGCTGCGCTCGCGAGCCGAACGGTCCCGGCTGACCAGTCGGAGGCAGGTGTACGCGGTTGCCTCAGGCAAGGGCGGCGTCGGCAAGTCCACCGTCACGGCCAACCTGGCCGTCGCGCTCGCCGCACAGGGCCAACGGGTGGGGGTGCTCGATGCCGACGTCTGGGGCTACTCCTTGCCGCGGCTGTTCGGCGTGCGGTACGCGCCAGTGGCGGTGGCAGGGATGATGCTGCCCGTCCTCGCTCAAGGGTTGCAGCTCATGAGCGTCGGCTTCTTCCTACCGGCGGACGAACCCGTGCTGTGGCGCGGACCCATGCTGCACAAGGCGATCGAGCAGTTCGTCCACGACGTCGCGTGGGGCGACCTGGACGTGCTGCTCGTCGATCTGCCACCCGGCACGGGCGACGTGCAGATGTCGCTGTTGGAGCAGCTGCCCGACGCCGCCTTCGTTGTCGTTACGACCCCGCAGGCAGCGGCGGTCGACGTGGCGGCCCGGGTCGGGCGGATGGCGCTCGACGCTCGGCTGCCGATCGCAGGGGTCGTGGAGAACATGGCCGGGGTGGCGTGCCGCGGCTGCGGTGAGATCAACCACGTCTTCGGCTCTGACGGGGGTGCCGAGCTCGCGGGCCGCCTCGGTGCTCCGCTGCTCGGCAGTGTGCCGTTGGACGCAGCCGCCCGGGCGTCGGGTGACGCCGGCGTCCCGGTCGTCACGTCGACTCCCGACTCACCGGCAGCCGTGGCGTTAGCCGCCATCGCGCACACGCTCCCCGTCGTACGCCGAAGCCTGGTCGGCAGGTCGCTGCCGCTCAGCGTGGTCTGATCGGTCCGCCGCGTCCGCGGCGAATGCTGGGTGATGGCCGCGCGTTTGCCGGCTCTTCGGAGTTGAGCGTGGGTGAGATGCGCGCCGGGGACGGCGTGTTGGAGGGCTGAGGGGGCGTCAGGGCCCCAAGGATCGGTAGCGACCAAGCAACCCATCCGAGAAGGCCCTGACATGGATCACTCTATGTGTGGGTCCGGTGCATCGTGGTGGGCCCGGACCGATCGAATCTTCGACGTCGAGGGCATGCACGTGCTCGCCGCGTCGGTCGTCGACGAGCAACTGGTCCTGGACGTCGAGACCGACCAGGTGCTGGGAGGCTGCCCGTCGTGTGGGGTGGTTGCGGTCGGCCACGGACGACGTGTTCATCGGCTGCATGACGTGCCGTGCTTCGGCCGGCCGGTGCTGGTCCGGTGGCGTAAGCGGCTGTGGCGCTGTGTTGAGTCGACGTGTGAGGTGACCACGTTTTCCGAGCAGCATCCGTACGCTGCTCGGCGGGCCAAGCTGGCGGCGCGGGCGGTGACGTGGGCGACCGACGCGCTCTCCCACGACGACACGACCGTCTCCGCGCTGGCGCGGCATCTCGGCGTGGACTGGCACACCGCCTGGACCGCGATCCGCGTCGAGGCCACCGGTCGCACCAGCCGCCCCGGACGCACCGCCGGGGTGAGGACGCTCGGGGTCGATGAGCGCATCTGGCGGCCCTCGATGAAGCGGCGCGAACGCGCCGTGACGATCATGGTGGATCTGACCCGAGACGACCAGGGTCGCTTGCAGGCGAGGCTTCTGGACGCCGTCACCGGCCGATCCGGGACCGCCTACGCGACCTGGCTGAAGGAGCAGGGTCTGGAGTTCACCGTTGAGGTCGAGCACGCCGCCCTCGATCCGTTCCGCGGCTATGCGAACGCGATCCGCGACGAGCTGCCCGACGCCATCGCGGTCCTTGACGCCTTTCACGTGGTGAAGCTCGGCTCCCAGGCGCTCGACGAGGTCCGTCGTCGCGTCCAACAGCAGACTCTGCACCGGCGCGGTCATCGTGACGACCCGCTCTACCGGATCCGCCGCACCCTGATGACCGGTGTCGAGCACCTCACCGACAAGCAGACCGCCCGCTTGAACCGGCATCTCGAGGCCGGCGATCCTGGATGGGAAGTCACCATCGCCTGGCGCTGCTACCAGGAACTCCGCGGCATCTACCACGCGTCTTCTCCGGCGACCGGCCGCGGGCTCGCGGTGAAGGTCATCGATGCCTTCCCCACCTGCCCGATCCCCGAGATCGCGAGACTGGGCCGGACACTGCGAGCCTGGCGCGACCAGGTGCTCGCCTACTTCGCCACCGCAGGCGTGAGCAACGGCGGCACCGAGGCCATCAACGGCATCATCGACAAGACCAGACGCCTCGCCCACGGCTTCCGCAACTTCGCCAACTACCGACTACGCATCCTGCTCGCCGCCGACGGAACGCCGCCCTACCGAGACCGGCCCACCCATGCTTGATTCCGAAGAGCCGAGTTAGGGGGTCGTCGAGACGGCCCCGGCGTACGGCGTCGGGGCCTGTGCGCACAGCTGCTCCTTCCGCGGCGCTCCTTGGTGACCAGACCGGCTCGTTCCAGCATCGCGATGTGCTTCTGGACGGTGGCGAAGCTCATCGGTGGGCCCCGGCGAGCCGGGACAGCGACAGCTCGCCCTCGACGGAGCCGAAGCGCCCGAGCCGTGTGCAGGCATGCTGGGTTGCTGTCGGCGGTCCGACCGGCAAGCATGGCGTTGTGACGAAGCCGCGGCACCGCGCCGACATGTTTATCGATCCCGACACCGACCCACGTGAGGACGGC
>JACCVA010000294.1 GCA_013698435.1 Nocardioidaceae bacterium
ATCTGGTCGGTGAGCCCGATCGGGTGGAGCGCACCCTCACGCAGCAGGACAACCGCAGGAGAACCGGCCTTCAGCGCGGATGCACGGCCCGTCGCGATGTCGATCGTCATGAAGATCGCGTCGACCGAGTGGTCGCCCTGGTGGTGGGTGTAGACGGCTTGGTCGGCCATGGCTGCCTGTTCAGCGATACCAAGACCTCCGCGACGAGCGTTGCGGGCCGCCGTGACCGACAAGGTGGTCAGCAGCGGCGTGCTCCGCGCGTGATTCGCTGCGTCGGTGATGCCTACCAGCAGGTGGCCTTCGTCCTCGGACCAGTCGAAGTTGTCGGCGTAGACGGCGTACGCCGGCTCGAGGTGGCCTGCGAGCTCGTACTCTGGCGCGAGGCAGCCACGAGCGGGGAGAAGTTGCCACTGCAGCTCCGCGGCAAGGGTCATTCGCCGCGATCGGGCGGCCCTGTGAAGAAGGTCTGTGTGTCTACTGGTGGCGGTGAGCGCGTAGCCCGCCAGCGTGGCCAGGTCGGTGAGCTGATCCAGGCGTTTCTCGAGAACCGTGGCGGGCGCCGTGACCTGTGGAGGACACCGACGCGGTCGCCGTGCACGCTCACCGGAAGGTAGACGTGACTCGCCGGCATGATCGGAGAGCACGACGGGTTCCTGCGTGGTGAACGCTGCGCCGGCGGCCGTGTGGTCGAGCGGTACGCGCTCGTCCCCATCGAGAATCGGGCGCACCGCGGTGAGTTGGTAGTTGGCCAACAGGACGCGCACTTCGGTGGCGCCGAGCTGCTGGGTCAACACGTCGCGAAGCACGCTGACGGCGGTGTCGGGACGTGCGTGGTTCAACGCCCGCAGCAGCGCAATGTTGGGGATCGTCCAGCATATCTGAACCTAGTGCAGTTACGCGCCCAGTGGCGCGCCTCAGCAGCCGGATCTCACGTCGCTTGACCGCCCTGGCGCTCGATGTACTGGGACGGGTCGATGTCCCGAGCGCTCACACCGTGCGTGTTGGGCCTCGAAGACGACGAAGCTGAGACCGAAGCTGTGCCGCAGATCCAGGTCGGCGTGACACCGAAAGTCGGCCAGGGACTCGCGTTCTTCTTCGCCCATGTGGTCGCTGTTGGCTTCGCGGACCTTTGCCACAGCCTTCCACCATGACCCGGTCCCTACCTCCTCGGCATCAACGACCCGATGGCGTCCCGGATCTCGTTGTGGTCGTGGATGGCGTCGTCGGTCTCGGCCTCGGGGCTGTCCTTGCTGCCGGCGCCCGTTCCGAGCCGCAGGAGCTCGGGGTAGAAAAGCCTCTCCTCGGCCTCCGCATACACCTCCAGGAACACGCGTAGACGGCCCCACACCGCTGAGAGGGCGTCCGCTTCGCTTTCGTGGAGATCGTCGAGTGTGGCGAACATGCGACGTTACTCGTGGTGATCGTTCAGGATCAACTCGACGATGTCCACCCCTATGCCTCGATCCTGGTTCGGTTCATCCGGGCTGTCGCGCAGCGAGCAGGAACCTCAGCGCGCCGAAGGGAGGGAATCATTGTCATCCGACCAACGTTAGAGCTGATTTGTGCGCGCGCAACGACAGCCGTGAGACAATGTCAGCCGGCGCGTGTTCTCGACAACTCAGAGAGCGGCGCTCTGAACCTCAAAATTTCTGGCGGATTATTGTGCGAACCTCGTCGCGAAAACCTCCGGTGCCGACCGGTCAATTCGTCGACGACCTGGCCACCCAGGCCGAGGCGCTGGTCCGGCTGTGGGACCAGGCTGAGGACTGGGCAGTCCCGCGCATCCCGCCCTCGCAGGTCAAGGTTCTCAGCCTGCTGCGATACCGGGGCGAGATGAACCTGAGCGCGCTGGCGACCAAATTCGGTGCCATCCCGTCCTCTGCGAGCCGCTTGTGCGATCGGTTGGAGGCTTCCGGCCTGGTCCAGCGCGAGGTGCCCGCCGACAACCGCCGCGAGGTGCGGCTCAGCCTCACACGCGAAGGGCGGCGTCGACTCGAATCGTTCGACGATGCGCGTCGTGAGGACCTCGCCCGGGTGCTCGAACGAATGAGCGCCGAGGCGCGCGCTGCGCTCCTGGACGGACTCCGGGAGTTCAGCACCGCCGCGCAGGAGGCTCGCGACGCGTCAGCATGATGTTCGCGCCGCTCGACGTCACCACCCACCTCATCGCATGCTGGCCCCGGCAGGGAGGCAGCGCTAAGGTTGTCGTATGACAACAGTAATGATGTGTGCAACACGGCCAGGAAGGCGAGCCGATGGCTGAGCAGAAAGTGGTCGTCATCACCGGTGCCAGCGGCGGCATCGCCCGAGCAACGGCTCGCGCGTTCGGCGCCCGCGGTGACCGGGTCGCCTTGCTGGCGCGCGGCGAGGCCGGGCTGGCCGGTGCGAAGCACGACATCGAGAGCGGGGGCGGCCAGGCGCTGTCCATTCCCACCGATGTCGCAGACCATGCACAGGTCGAGGCGGCCGCGGCTGAGGTGGAAGCGACCTGGGGTGACATCGACATCTGGGTCAACGTCGCGTTCACCTCGGTCTTCGCCCCGTTCCTGAAGATCGAGCCGGAGGAGTTCAAGAGGGTCACCGAGGTCGCCTACCTAGGCTACGTCTATGGCACCCACGTTGCCCTTTCTCGGATGGTTCCCCGCGACAGTGGCACCATCGTCCAGGTCGGCTCGGCACTGGGTGAGCGCAGCATCCCTTTGCAGTCCGCGTACTGCGGGGCCAAGCACGCCGTCAACGGTTTCACCTCCTCGATCCGCACCGAGCTGATGCACGACGGCAGCAACGTGCACATCACCGTGGTCCAGATGCCGGCGGTCAACACACCGCAGTTCTCGTGGGCGCTCTCACGGCTACCGAAACACCCCCAACCGGTGCCGCCCATCTATCAGCCGGAAGTGGCGGCCCGCGGCGTCCTCTACGCGGCGGACCATCCCCGGAGGAAGCAGTACTGGGTCGGTGCCTCGACGGTGGGCACGATCGCTGCGAACAAGGTGTTCGCTCCGCTGCTGGACCGCTACTTGGCCCGTACCGGCTTCTCCTCCCAGCAGTCCGATCAGAGCGTGCCACCGGACCGTCCTCACAACCTGTGGGATCCCGTCGACGGCGCAACCGGTAGCGATCACGGCGCACACGGGATCTTCGACGCCCAGGCGCACACCCGCGCCCCCCAGCTGTGGTTCTCCCAGCACGCCCGCTGGGTGAGCGCCGCATCGGTGGCGGCCGTGGCCGGCATCGGGTACGGGTGGAGGCGACGGGGATGAGACCCCTGGGATGGGTCCGGACCGGTTACGGATTGGCGCTGATCGCCCTGCTAGGGCCCTCCACCCGGTTGCTCGCACGACGCCCCGTCGGTGACGCCGGTCGAATGGTCGTGCGCGTCCTGGGACTGCGCGAAGCCGCGCAGTCGCTGGTTAGCGCGCCCCGACCGACAGCAGCCGTACTCAGAGTCGGCGCGGGACTCGATACGCTCCACGCCGTTACGATGCTGGCTCTGGCGACACCGAGCAGCACGTGGCGACGCCCGGCACTCGGCTCGGCGGTGGTCGCCGCCACCTTCGCCGTCCAGGCTCTGGGCGATGCCCAGCGCCTGCCGCCCACGACTGGGGCTTCGCTGCGGCCGATTGCTGGCACCGCCGCCGGCCTCCTCGATCGGCTCCTCGATCTGCGAGACCGGTGTGCGCTGACGGTTCTTCACGCGGCACCACCGGTCGTCGACGGAGCTCGGACTCACCGCGGCGGTGTCCGATGAACGACGCGACGGTCGAGAAGGTCACGGTGAGCGTCTACGAGATCCCCACCGATCAGGAGGAGGCCGACGGAACCCTCGCGTGGGACAAGACCACCTTGGTGATCGTCGACGTCGACGCCGGTGGCATGACCGGTCAGGGGTACACCTACGCGGCAGGCGCCTGCAAGACCCTGATCGACGACGTCCTGGCCGACGCCGTGCTGCATCGATCCGCCCTCGACATCTCCGGTTCATGGGAGTCAATGGTCCGCACGATCCGAAACCTTGGACGGCCCGGCCTGGTCTCCTGTGCGATCAGCGCGGTCGACACCGCCCTGTGGGACCTCAAAGCCAAGCTCCTGGACCTTCCGGTGTGCCGCCTCCTCGGTGTGGTCCACCCCCAGGTCCCGATCTACGGAAGTGGTGGCTTCACCACCTACGACGACGTCACGACCCGTCGGCAGGTCGAACGCTGGGTCGATGAGTGGGAGATCCCCCGCGTCAAGATCAAGATCGGTGAATCATGGGGCCACAACGTCGAACGCGACCTGACTCGCGTGGCACTCACGCGGGACCTGGCGGGGACCGAGGCAGAGCTCTACGTTGACGCCAACGGCGGCTACACCCGCAAGCAGGCCGTCCGCGTCGCGGATGCGATGCAGGAGCACGCCGTGACCTGGTTCGAGGAGCCGGTGTCCTCCGACGACCTCGCCGGGCTCCATGAGATCCGCAAGCAGACTCCGATCGATGTCGCGGCAGGCGAGTACGGCTTCTCGCTGGTCTACTTCGATCACATGATCCGCGCCGGCGCCGTGGACTGCCTGCAGGTCGACGTGACCAGGTGCGGCGGCATTACCGAGTGGGTACGTGTCGCGGCGATGGCTGCCGCGGCCGGACTTCAAGTCTCAGGACACTGCGCACCCAACCTGCACGCCCACGTCGCGGCCTCGATACCGAACCTGCGTCACCTGGAGTACTTCCACGATCACGTACGCATCGAGAGCATGCTCTTCGACGGCGCGCTCGATCCCACCGGTGGCGTGCTCCGACCAGACCAGGTCCGCCCTGGGCTCGGCCTGGAGCTGAAACTCTCCGACGCCGAGCGGTACCGGGTGGCCTGAGCGATGTCGCAGACCGAAGCGCAAGCCGATACGGCGGCAGAGAGCCAACGCGCAGTCTTCCGAGCGCGGGCGACACTTCTGGACGGACGCGGCCCGGGAGCCTCCGCGGCCGAGATCGTCAACCACGGGCGGGGAAAGCTGGTCCAGGGCGGGCTTCCGGTGATTCGCCGTCTCGCCGTGACCGCACGTGACGTTGCGCGCGCACGCGGGGACCCGGTGTTCGTCGACGGTGGCCTCGTGCCCGACTTGGAGAATCCACCAGATGAGGTGACTCGCACAGCCAGCGACGAGTCCGGACCTCCTGCGCGGCGAGCCCGGGATGCTCGTTCGCCTCGTGATCGGCGGGTGCGGGACGTGGTCATCGCAGCGCTTGTGCTCGTTGTCCTCCTCGCGCGCCGCTGCACGTCCAAGCACAGAAGGGCGCGCCATGAGCCTCGCCCCGTCCGGTGAACAGTTCCACGTCTCCTCTGGTTCGCACCGGGCCACCATCGTGGAGGTCGGCGGCGGAGTCCGCGAGTACTCCGTGGGCGACCGGGACGTCCTCGAGCCCTACCCGCTCGATGCGATGTGCGACGGCGCACACGGCGCACCCCTGATCCCGTGGCCCAACCGGCTCGCCGACGGAACCTATTCGTTCGACGGGAACGAACACCAGGTTGCCCTGACCGAACCGGACAAGAATAACGCCATCCACGGCTTCCTGCGGTGGCGGAACTGGCAAGCCATCGAGCACGAACCTGACAGGGTGTTGATGGCGACCAGGCTGCACCCACTCAAGGGATACCCGTTCCTCCTCGACGTCCAGATCGAGTACGCCGTGAGCGAGGCCGGGCTGACCGTGACCACCACCGCCACCAATCGCGGGGAGACCATGTGCCCGTACGGCAGTGGACAACATCCCTACCTGTCGCCAGGGCCAGGGCTGATCGACGAGTGCACCCTGCAACTGCGAGCAGCAAGCTGGATCGACACCGCCAACGATCGACAGCTACCCACCGGCATCAGACCCACCCGCGGCACACCGATGGACTTCACCTCCGGAAAGACACTTAGCGACCAAGAACTGGACTTCCCGTTCTGCGACCTGGTCCGCGACCCCGACCAGCGCGCCTGGGTGACCTTGACCGCCTCCGACGCCAGCCGGGTCGAGTTCTGGGCCGACAACGCCTACGAGATCATCGAGCTGTACACCGGTGACACCCTCAGCCCCGACCGTCGACGGAGGGGGCTGGGCACTGAACCGATGACCTGTCCGCCCAACGCCTTGCGAACCGGCGCCGGCCTGGAGCGTCTCGACCCCGGCCAGAGCACCACCAGCAGCTGGGGGGTACGACTTGCCTGACCTCGCTGAGCGCAACGTCCCACGCATTCCTGCCGCTGCAGGGTCTGCCTCATTGCTGGGTGGCAGGCTGGTCGAGACGTGCGGCGCACTCGAGCATCCGGGCGTACACGAAGGCTTGTGGCAGTTGCCGCGCAGTTGTCGCTGGACGACGTCGTACTCCTCGGAGAACAGGCTGGGAGGGCCACACGCGGAGCGGTTGCGTTCGAACCATCGGAACGCCTCGTCGGCATGGTCCTGTTGCAGTTCGGCCAGGCACATCACGAAGCCGCACAGCAGGAACGCACCTTCGGCTTGATGGAGGGGGCGTTCATCGTGGCGGAACCGGTGGGCGTGGTAGTCGGTGGTGAGCTCGTCTCGGTAGGCCTGCAGGGTGTGAGCGTTCGCGGGTCGTGCGCGTCCAGTGCGCCGCGGATCGGTGGTAGGAGCAGCGCCCCGTCGAGACCTGGGTCGTTCGGTGAGCGTTGCCACCGACCTGTCGGGTGCAGCGATGTCTGTGATGTTTCGGCGAGGATGGAGTCGGCCAGCGCAGACCACTCTGCTGCCTCGCGGGTAGTAGCGACATGGGTTGCGACCGCGCGCGGGCCGGCAGCGCAGATGAGCCGGCTGTGTGTCCAGGCGCGGTCGTCGATCTCCCACACACCGGCGTCGGGGTCGTTGCGTCGATCGATGATCGCGCTGACGGCAGCGTTGACGGCGCGTCGGCCGTCGTCGTCGAGGTGGTCGTGGCGTGCGGCTGCCGCCAGGAGCAGCAGTGCCTCGCCGAAGGCGTCGAGCTGGAACTGCTGTTGACCCAGTTGCCGACCAGGTCGTGGCCGCCGGGGAAGCCGGGTAGTCCGAGTTGGCGCTGGTCGGGTACCGGCCCGCCCGAGGGGGTGTAGGCGGGGGTGAGGTGGGGGCCGTCCTGGAGCAGGCGCGCGGACACGAAGCGGGTCGCGTCGTCCAGCAGGAGGTGAGCCCCCGCGGCGGCGATGGCTTGGCCGGTGTACCACTGGTCGTGGATCCAGAAGTAGCGGTAGTCGTAGTTGCGGCCGGCGTCGGCTCTCTCGGGTGGCGACGTCGTCGCGGCGGCGACCATGCCGCCTCCTGAGGTGGTGAGCCCGCGTAGCACAGCATAGGAGTGGCGGGTATCGGCCGGTGCGACCGTGTTCTCCAGCGGGGGCACCGCTTCTCGCCACGCCTGTTCAGTGGCCTGCCAGGCCGTGGTGACGTCGACCGGTTCGTCCAGCGTGCCCTCGCCGAGGTCGAGGACGAGGTCATGGTGTTCGCCGGCTCGAACGAACGCGCACATGCCGAGGAAGTGCAGACTGCGCGCTCCTTGCTTGCCGCCGAAGAGTCGCCCGTACCACGGGAACCTGGCCAGCACCGAGGGAGACATGGCGGCTCCGGTGGCGATCTGCAGGGGGGCCAGGACGAGGATCACGAGGAAGTACGCCAGCTTCTGAGCGGACTCGAAGGGTTGTCCGGGGATCGTCGGGGGGATATTGAACTGCAGGTAGGTGCCGATCGAGCGAATCGAGTCCGGGACGATGGACCAGCTGGTCGGTACCAGGTAGTGCCAGTAGCCGGTGGTGAAGATCATGACGACGTAGACGACGCCGGTGAGGATCCAGAACTGGATGCTCAGGAAGTGCCAGTGTCGGCCCAGGCCGAGCTTCTTGTGACCCGGGAGGCGACGAGCGGGGACCAGGACTCTTCTTCGTCGAGTGTCGACCAGGGCGTGCGCGAGTCGGCGGCGTACATCTTCTTGGACAACCTGAGCCATTCGCGGCCGGGTGGACAGTCCTCGCGCCAGTACTGCTTGGGGGACCTCCAGGCCGCTGCGGAACAGCAGCACCATAAGAAAATGTTCACGAAGTGGGTGATCACCACCCACCAGGGAAAGAACTCAGGAACTGCGGCTCCTGGCGTGTTGGGGGGTTGCCGCCTGCCTCGTGCCGGTCCCCGCTCGGGCGAGGGGGTCGTCGTCCATGGCGGCGCCGCTCGCCATCCGTGCGGCGAGCCGGGAGGCCAGCGCCATGATCGTCAAGGCGGGGTTGGCCGAGCCCTGGGTGGGGCAGACCGACCCGTCGGCAACGAACAGGTTGGGTACGGCCCAGCTGCGCTGGTTGGCGTCGACCACGCTGGCCTGGGGGCTGGAACCCATCCGGGCACCCCCCACGAGGTGGGCATATCGGTAGATGGTGAGCACGTCCTGCGCATCGGCAGCGTGCAGGATGTCGGTGATGACCTCGGTGGAGTGGGCGATGTTGGACTTGTCGTTCTCGCACAGGGAGTAGTCCATGCGCGCGATGGGGATGCCGTACGGGTCTATGGGCTCGGCGATGGTGATCCGGTTCTCGGGCTGGGGCAAGAGCTCGTTGAGGACCCCGATCGTGGCCCAGTGGTTGTAGTCGCGCATGTACTCGCGCATCGCCCGCCCCCAGTGCCCGTCGGCGAGAACGTGCTCGGCCCACCCGATGGGCAGCGGGGAGACGGTCTGGATGGAGAAGCCCCGAGCGAATCCGCGGCTCAGGTCGGTCTCGTAGAACTGCTCGGAGGACACCTCCGGCGGCGGGGCCTTGTACATGCGCAGCTCGTCGGGGAACCGGCCGGTGGTCTGGCTGGCGCCTTGGACCATGATGTAGCGCCCGACCTGGTCCTCGTCGTTGCACAGACCGTGGGGGAAGCGAGATGAGATGGAGTTGAGCAGGAGCCGCGGGGTCTCGATGGAGTAGCCGGCAATCGCAACGAATCGGGCGCGTTGCAGGATCTCGGCACCGCCGACCTCGTCGTGGTACACCACGCCGGTCGCTCGCCCGGTGGCCTGGTCGACTTCGACGCGGGCGGCCATGCAGTTCGCGCGGATCTCCACGGCATGCGCCAAGGCATCGGGCAGGTGGGTGACGTAGGGGCTGGCCTTGGCGTTGACCTTGCAGCCCTGCAGGCAGTAGCCCCGGTAGATGCAGTGCGGCCGGTTGCCGAAGGTCCCGTTGACGATTCCGACGGGACCGACCCGCATCTCGATCCCGAGCTTGTGTGCCCCCTCCCAGAGCCGGGCGGCTGCCCCGGAGATCGGGTGCGGGGAGAAGGGGTAGCGGTGTGGGTGACCCCAGGGCCAGTTCTGGCCGGCGACCGGCAGCTCGGCCTCGACCTGCTCGTAGTGCGGACGCAGGTCCTCGTAGTTGATGGGCCAGTCGGCGCCGACGCCGTCGTCGGTGAGGGTGGAAAAGTCCGAGGGGTGGAACCGGGGGGTGTAACCGGCGTAGTGCACCATCGAACCGCCGACGCCGCGACCGGAGTTGTTCTTGCCCAGCTCGATCGGGTCCGCGCCGCCGATGATGCGGTTCTGGGTCCAGTACAGCTCGTGCGACCCGGCCTCGTCGGACACCCAGTCCTCGTCGGGGTGCCAGAACGGGCCGGCCTCGAGAATGACGATGTTCCAGCCGTGCCGGGCCAGCCGCTGGGCCAGCACCGACCCGCCCGCGCCGGCGCCGACAATGACCAGGTCCACCTCTTCCCCGGGGGCGTACTGACGCATGGTGTCCTCGCCCGGTAGTTCACGGGAGTGGACGTCGAGCAGGTACCGGGAGTCATTGTCGGAGGGCCCGATGGCTCCTTTGAGCAGACCGCGGAGCCGGTCAGCCATGGCCGAGCCCCTGGTGTACGGCGTCGACCGGGTCCTCGCTGGTGGAGCCGTGGCGTTCGAAGGGTTCGGTGGTGCTCAAGGGCCCCAGACGCATGAAGCCGCGCGGGTAGGCGGGGCCCCCGAAGCCGATCTCGTTCCAGGCCCAGGGATGGGAGTAGAACCCGGCCAGGATCGCCCTCATGCAGACGCTCCAGGCACGGGCGATGTTGAGCTCCTCCCACGGTCCGCCGTCCAGATGAGCGTGAGCCAGGTCGTCGACGATGGTCTCGCGGTTCTCCGGGTCCGCCTCGGCGAAGCCGGCCGCGCCGTAGCGAGTCCGTGCGGTGTGGTCCAGGCCGTGCAGCACCAGTCGCCAGGTGTCACGATCATCGGGCATGTCGGCGTACTGGTAGCCGTCGAGTCGCCCGGCGGCCAGCTTGTCGTCGACGAACTCGGCGACCGGGACGCGAGGTTCGACGTCCTGGGCCATCACCGTGTCGCAGAACGCGCGCAGCGTCGGCTCCTGATCGGGGGTGAAGAAACGAAGCGGTGCAGGGTCCTTCAGTCGCGCCATCACGACCGACTTGGTCGCCTCGTCCCAGGTGTCAGCAGCCGACAAGACGTCGAAGTCGGGATAGCGTCCGACCATCTGCGGGCTGATTCCCACCTCTTGGCGAGGCAGCCAGGACGGATGCGGCGGCTCACGATCAGGTCGCAGGTTGGGCAGGTGGGCATGGTCGCGAAAATCGGGCATGATCCCCTCACTTCTCGCGCCGCAGGATGGCGGCGAGCAGACCCATCCCGCCGACCATGGCCATCAGCCCCGGCGCCGAGATCGGCGGCCCCATGGGCACGTTGTAGGACGCCATCGCCCAGCCGCCAGGCTTCCGGGCGACACCCCGAGCGTGGTAGTACTCCCCGACCAGTCCGTTGAGGGCGAAGACGGCCGAGGCCACCGGAAGGGCGGTCTTGGCCCAACGCTTGCTGAACACGCCACCGATGCCGGCGATGACCAGCGGTGGGGTAACCAGAATCGGACTCCACATGATCTTGTTGCCGAAGCTGGCCTTGTAGTGCTCAAGGTACACCTCCGCCCCGGTGACCAGAGCCGCCGCCGCGGTCAAACCGGAGAGTGATCGCTCGAAACGGCCATGCTCGACATTGGCGAGAAGCCTGTCGAGCGCGTTCTCCACCGCCCGCGGAATGTCCACGTCGGTCATGGTCGCCGCCC
>JACCVA010000323.1 GCA_013698435.1 Nocardioidaceae bacterium
ACGCCAAGAACAACAGCACCAGCATCACGCCCACCACGAGAAGTCCCATCCACGGCAGGTGCGCTCCGATCGAGGCCACCAGGTCGACCGTCTCGGCCGACGTGCCCCCCACGAGCGCGCCGGCAGCACCTGGTGGGTCGATGTCGCGCAGCTGCTCGACAATGTGCTGCGACCGCTGGGCCTGGCTGTTGTGCGCCCAGCTCGCCTGGAGGAGCGCGCCGGGTCGACCGTCCACGGTTGCCTCGTCGAGCACCTGGACCGACGTCACATCGTCGACGGCGCGCAGCCGATCGGCGTACGCCGAGACAGTGGCCCGGTCAGCCCCGGTGACCACGACGTTGGCCGTCGACCGCTCCCCGCCGAACGCGTCGATCTGGAGCTCCGCCGCGACGTGGCTCGGTGAGTCAGCCGGGAGCACCCGGTAGTCGACGCTTCCCCAGGTTGCGCTCAGGAACGGCGATCCCAGCGCGAGCAGGGCGGCGACGATCACGACCAGGTAGGCGACCGGGCGGCGCATCACGCTGTGCCCGATCCGCGCCCACGCTCCGGCCATGGCCGGAGCGCCGGCCCGTCGGCGCTTGCGCCACGGCATCGCGCCGTACTCGATCCGGCTGCCGAGAACCACGAGCAGCGCAGGCAGCAGGGTGAGCGCCGTGATCATCGCGACCAACACGGCCGCGACACCGCCGTACGCCATCGAGCGGAGGAAGTTCTGTGGAAAAATCAGCAGCGAAGCCAAGGACGCGGCAACCGTGAGACCAGAGAACAACACGGTGCGGCCGGCGGTCATCATCGTCGACCTGACGGCGGTGTCGACATGGTGCCGGTCGGTGCCGCTTTGGCGTGCCAGCTCCTCGCGGAACCGGCTCACGACGAACAGGGCGTAGTCGATCGCGAGCCCCATCCCGATGAGGGTGATGATGTTGATCGCGAACACCGACACGTCGGTGAGGGAGGTGATGAGGCGCACGAGCGCGAGCGCGCCGAAGACCGCGACGGCGCCGATCAGCCCGGGCATCAGGGCCGACACCACGCTGCCGAAGATGAGCAGACATAGCAGGAACACGATAGGCATCGAGATCGACTCGGCACGGGCGATGTCGGCCGAGACGGTCTCGTTGACGTCGTCGAACACAGCCCACGGACCCCCGACGTTGGTGGTCAGACCCTCTGCCCTCAGCTTGTCCTTGACGGCGTCGAAGCTGATCAGCTTGTCATCCTGGGTCTCCCCTTCGAGTGTCAGCAGCACCATCGCCGCCTGTCCGTCGGTGCTGACAAGGCCGGGTGCCTTCTCGGCGTAGTACGGCACGGTGCGCTCGACTGCTGCTCGCGGCAGTTCGTCGACGACTCCCGTCACGGCGCTGACGAACGCCGGGTCGTCGGCCGACAGGTCGTCGCTGGAGTAGATCGCGACCACATCAGTGTCGTGGCCGCCGAAGGCTGCCTGCTCGGCTGCCAGCTCTTGCGCCGACTCGCTGGCCGGGTCGTCGAACCCGCCCTGGCCGAGGGCTCCGAAGACCCCGACGCCGTAGACGGCGGCCGCGACCACCACCGCGACCCCGATGGCGAGGACGGCTCTCGCTCTACGGGCGACAAACCCGCCCCAACGCTGCATCATGACGTTCCCCTGACATGCCGTAACTTTTGCTAACACCATTCACTGTTAGGGATGTTCACTAGAATGTCAAGCGTTCACACTCAACAGCGTGCATGATGAGGATTCGAGGAGGTGCCGAATGACCACGACGCCGCCGGCCGACACCGCGGCGCCCACCCGCCGTGAGCGCCAGCGACAAGCGACCTACGACGAGATCGTCGAGGTCTCGCGGCGACTGATGCCGAGCGGCGAAGTGCTGTCGCTGCGTGCGGTGGCCGCCGAGATGGGGATGACAGCCCCGGCCCTGTACCGGTACGTCGACAGCTACCAGGAGCTGCTCCTGCTCGTCTGCCGGTCGATCTTCCGTGACGTCGTCGAGACGCTGGTCGCCGCTCGGGACCGGCAGCCAGCAGACGACCCGGCAGCCCAGATCCTGGCCGCCGCGATCGCGTTTCGGCAATGGGCGCTGAGTCACCGCGAGGAGTTCGGGCTATTGTTCGCCAACCCGGCCACCGGCAACGACGGCGAGCCCGACGAGGGAGTGGTCGCGTTCTCCGCGTTCTTCGGCGACATCTACCGGGACCTGTGGGCCCGCTACCGGTTCCCCATCCCCACCGACGACGAGCTCGACCCGGACGTGCTGGCCGCGCTGATGTCGCAACGCGGGGCCGGGACGCTGCCGTGCGACTTCCCGGGCATGCCGATCGGGCTGAGCTGGGTGTTCATCCGTGCCTGGGCCCGCCTTTACGGCACGGTCACGCTCGAGGTGTTCAAGCACATGGACGTCGGCGTCATCGGCTCAGCCGCGCTCTTTCGTGCCATGCTCGAGGACAACGCGCGCGACCTCGCCTTCGATGACGACTGGCCACGGCTGCAGGCGATGATGAGCGAGGAGCTCAACCGCACCGTCGACCGGTCGGACACCGCGGCTACTTGAGCAGCAGGGTGCCGACCCGGCGCGACGCGACGTAGAGGCCCGTCGACCCCATCACCGCCAGATAGCAGGCCGAGACCAGGCAGTCCCAGCCCAGCGACCCCAGCGCCATGCTGCGGCACAGCACGACTCCCTGGTAGAGCGGAGTCAGCTGGACGATGTCCTCGACCACGCCGGGGTAGGTCGAGACCGGGTAGAACGTCGCCGAGAACAAGAACATCGGCATGATCGCGAGCTGGACGTACTCGAAGTCCTGCCAGCTGCGCATCCACGTGGTCAGCGCCATCCCCGCGCCCGCGAAGGCGAACCCGATCAGCAGCGTCGCGGGCAGCGCCAGCAGCATCCACCACGACCGCACCAAGCCCATCGCGACCATCACCACCACGAAGGCCGCCGAGTAGCAGCCCCCACGCAGCAGCGCCCAGGTGATCTCGCCTCGGGCCACGTCGGTCGGTCGGATCGGTGTGGCCAGCATGGCGTCGTAGAGCTTGGCGTACTTCATCCGGAAGAAGATGTTGTAGGTCGAGTCGAAGAGAGCACCGTTCATCGCCGACGAGGCCAGCATCGCCGGGGCCACGAACTCGACGTACCCGACC
>JACCVA010000360.1 GCA_013698435.1 Nocardioidaceae bacterium
AGAGCCGCCGCCGCGGTCAAACCGGAGAGTGATCGCTCGAAACGGCCATGCTCGACATTGGCGAGAAGCCTGTCGAGCGCGTTCTCCACCGCCCGCGGAATGTCCACGTCGGTCATGGTCGCCGCCCTTTCATGGTCACCCTCGGCTCACTCATGCACTCACGCGGGTGCGTCGCGGTTGCCTGTCCCATCGAGGCCTGCCCTTCGGTCGCTGCGAAACACTTGCCGAACTACTACATTTGCCGTATGACAATTATAGTGGCGCAACAAGTTGCCCAACACAAGCGCCGCTTCCCGGTACACCACCGGGCTCGCTCGCCCATCACCGGTCGGGTCGAGTGGCACCCGACCTGGAGGGAGGGACCCGGAGATGCTGACATCTGTTGTGTCAGTCCCGTCACGGCCGCGGACGTACGCGTAGCTGCCCTGGCTGTCCTTGGCGGGTCGCCCGTTCCCCGGCCGGAGGACCAGCCGGTATGCAGTGAGACCGTCAGTGGTGGTCACTATCACTCAGGTCGACAACAACAACACCACCATGGACCTTCAACAGGGGTGAAGGTCAAACGGAAGGCGATGTTCTCGCCCGCCAAAGTCCAAAAAAGAGCGTGCAAAACCGCCCGGCATTGGGCGGGCACGTAACCGCCGTGCGCCTCGCTGGCATGGGATTCGCCATCCATAGGTCCGAGCGATGAGCACCGGGGGCACCCTCGAAGTCAGGCGAAGTCAGGGCAGCGCGGATCCCCCAGGGGCGCGATCCGACGGCGACCGTGCTGGCCAGGTTCCGCCCGGTCCGAAAGCACGACCAGCGCACCGGCGACGCCCACGGCGATCCAATGGACGCAGCCCAGCCGCCACAGAGCGCGCTCATGCATGTGCGGTCGCGCCGAACGCTCCCCTCTCGACTGTCAGGTCGGCTCCTGAGCCTCGCAGCATGCTCTCGCTGCGCAACTGTGCTGTTCCTGCTGAGCCACGTCCGGTGATGCATATCCTCGGGAGCGGCGACCGGCGGAAGTCATCGTCAGGGGTTCTATCGGGCCAAACGCCACCGGTTTGGCAGCACCCAGCTGGTCGTCGACAGACCTGCGAGCGCCCCGGCGAACCCGAGCGAGACCAGGACCGGCAGCCCACAGCAGATGCCGAGCGCCGGCAGCCATCTTTAGGACGCGAACCGCCTGTATCCGATCACGCATCACCGATCACCGCGCGCAGCTGATCGAGGGTCGGCGCACCGGCGGGCGCGTCGGGCGTCAGGTATCTGCGACACGACAATGCGATCGGGGCGCCGGCCTCCGCAAAGACGTCGACGCCATCCACGACGATACTTGGCGACCCGTGAAAACCGACCCGCTCGGCCTCCTCGAGGGTGTCGACCAGGTGTCTGGTCACGGTGATACCGGGTTGTTCGGCCGCGAGCGCCGCGAGTCGCTCATCCGCAGCCTTCCAGTTGGGGCAGCCCTCGAAGTACAACAGCTTGATGTCCATGCGGTCGACGCTAATCCTTGATCCTCACTGCTGGCCAAGTAATACGTGGTCATGCGGATCGGACAAGTCGCCGACAGCGTTGGCCTCCCCAGCCAAACCATCTGGGTTTTACGAGCGGCAAGGCCAGCTCCCTCCGCCCGACGCGGCCCTAACGGCTACCGCGATAACCACGACGACACCGTAGCCCGCCTTCGGTTCATCCGCACCGCCCAGACCGCCGGCCTTACTTTGGGCGAGATCACGAGTATCGTCGACCTTCGCGATGACGGCGAGGCCCCTTGTAGTCATGTGCACACGCTGCTTCTCAACAAGCTCCACGATGTGCGCGCACGCCAACGCGAGCTCGCCGGCCGAAGCAGAGCTCGAACACCGCATCGCACGCAGCCACAAACTTGATCCGGCTGACTGCACGAGCACCCAGATCTGCAACATCCACTCGGCCCGCGACTGACTCCCCCTGCGCTGTCTCCACCACATCGGGACCAATTCTCCGTCGATCGCGGCGTCCTCGCCCCGAAGGATCGCATTCGCCACGGCGACAGACGGGAAGGCTGCCTCGAACAGCGCGTCGGACTGTCCCATGCTGCTCAAGACGTGGAGGCAACCGCTCCATTCCGGAACGGTTCAGGGTTGCGACCTTGCCGTAGAGCCGGTGACACTCGACATGTCGAGGGTGTCCTTGTGTCAGCTCAAACGCGTGGCGCGCGACGGAGGCGACGTCCGGCGAGCTCGGTGGCCCCGCTGGGCACGAAGGATGTGGCCAGCCTGGTGACGACGGGGAATCGGAACGCGGCCCGGCCTCTGGCAGCAGTCTGCCGAGTCCGGCGGCGCCGACGACGCCGACCACTGCGGTGTCACGTACACAGATCTCGAGCCGGCACAGGGTGTGGGTGATCAGTTGGTGCGTGGACGGCGGAAGCGTCGCGGCCAGCGTAGCCAAACCGTTGCGCACCCCGGCGTGGCGGAGTGTGTCCCGGGCACGGGTGTCGACGCCCTCCCCGGCCTCGGCAACCAGTCGGCGAGGATGCCGCCGGTGTAGTCGCCTAGGCCAGCGCCCCGGGCAGGACACCGGGGAACAGCACGAGCAGCGCGATGACGGCCCCAACGTAGGGGGAACGACCGCAGCACCAGCAGCAGCGCCCGTGCGAGCGGCCAGGAGACCACCGGCACCATCGGAACGGGAACAGTGTGCGGTCGGCGGCTGCGCCGCGTCGGCGGCCGGTTGCCCAGGGCCGATGACCACGGTAAGGACGACCGCGATGACCATGGCCAGGATCGCCATCGGCACGGTGTCCAGGGCTGCGTCGATGAGGTCCGGCCAGCGCCGGTCGGGAGCTGCGGCGGCCAGAGGTTTTTGAGCAGCGATCCGGCCAGATGCTGCGGGCCGCGGGTCGGTGGGGCCGGCCAAGGGAGACCCCGCACACCCGCCACGCCGCCACGATCCCTGGAAAGATGACCAGCGCGGACCTGCGTGCCCACCGTGACACGTCGGCTTCCCACCGCGCCGATCCAACTCGTCTGGCCGAGGCCATCCCGTCCCGAGGGTGGTCGTCTTCGACGTCAACGAGACCCTTTCTGACATGTCGCCGATCGCGTCCCGGTTCGCCGATGTGGGCGCCCCTGGGCACCTGGCCGGACAGTGGTTCGCGGCCCTGCTCAGGGACGGGTTCGCAACCGCCCTGACCGACAGCCAGGCGCCGTTCGCAGACCTCGGCAGTGTCGGGCTCCGGGGCCTGCTGTCCACGGTGGACCTCGACCGCGACCTGGAAGCCGCCATCGACCACGTGATGACAGGGTTTGCGAGCCTGTCGGTTCATCCCGACGTCGTGGCCGGCATCCGTGCCCTCGAGCGGGCCGGATTCCGGCTTGTCACCTTGAGCAACGGTGCAGCAGCCGTGGCCGACCG
>JACCVA010000399.1 GCA_013698435.1 Nocardioidaceae bacterium
TCGGTGTGGGCGAAGATGCAGGCAGGCGACATCAGACCATGGGTCGGTCGCCGCACCGCGGAGCTGTCGCGCCACCTGTCACTGGCTGCCGTCGGCGTCGTTGACCGCCGAGTTGCGCGCTACGGCCACTCGCTGACCTGGGGTCGGCTGGCAAAGGTGGTGCAGGCAGTGGTTGTCGAGGCCGACCCCAGCATGGCCGCAGCCGCCGCCGACAGCCGGCGCGCAGAGCACGGGGTGTTCTTGAGCCGGTCGGCCAACGACGGCACGCGCGTCGCGACCGTCGTCGCCGATGCACGCGACCTGCTGTGGTTCGACGCTTCGCTCGACCGGATCGCCGACGGCATCGGTCTGCTCGGAGACTCCGACGCCAAAGACATCAGGCGGGCGAAGGCCGTCGGCATCCTCGCCGACCCCCAACGCACACTCGACCTGTTCGCCGCCGTTGCCGGTACCGCCCGACGCCTCGAACCGGCCGCGCCAGACGCTGGGTGCCGGTGCCGCCGTGGTGGCGGCGTAGACCCGCGGCCGCCGGCCACCCTCTACGTCCACGTCTGCCGCGACACGCTTAGTGGTACGGGCGGTGTCGCCCGGGTCGAAGACATCGGGGCCGTCACCGCGGACCAGGCCAAGCGATGGCTCGGCGACTGCCACGTGACCGTCAAACCCGTCATCGACCTTCCCGGTTTGGCTGCAGTCGACGCCTACGAGATCCCCGATCGCATCCGCGAAGCCGTCCATCTGCTCATACCTGCGGACGTTTTCCCGTATGCCACCAATACCTCCCGCCAGATGGACGTCGACCACACGGACCCCTACGTGTCGCCCGACGACGGCGGACCACCCGGCCAAACGGGGGTCGGCAACCTCGGACCGATGACCCGGCGCCACCACCGGATCAAGACCCACGGCCGATGGCGTGTGCAACAGCCCTACCCCGGCATCTACGTCTGGCGGTCACCGCACGGCCGCTACTACCTCGTCGACCACACCGGCACCCACCAGCCCCCGCGCAGCGCCTGACGAGCGTCAGACCTTGCGGTAGTACTCGCCGAAGTACCGCACCGGGCGGAACCCCATCGCTTCGTTGACCGCGATCATGTGGCGGTTGCTCTCTGCGTTCCAGGTGTGCACAGACGTCCGCTCAGCATGCAGCGCCTGCACGATCTCGAGGTTGCGCACTTTGGTTGCGAGGCCGAGCCGGTGTCCGCGGTGGTCGCGGTGCACGATCGTGTCCCACTGGTAGATCTTCTGAGGGTCGTGGGCCGGCACGACGAGCTGTGAGTGCGCAACCGGGACTCCGGCGGCATCGAAAGCGACATCGGTGTAGAGGGTCCGGTCCTGGCTGTGCAGCATCTCGACCCTCTGCGCCAACGAGTCCGGCGTTGTGCTGCCCTCCTCGTAGTCGATCTCGCCCGAGGGAGCATCAACGAGGATCGCGTTCAGGAGCACGCAGTAGTCCTCGAGGATCTCCTCCTCGGGGAGACCCACATAGTCTCGGAAGCTGTAGTCGCGATGGTGAGGTTCGGCCTGCTCGCGAAGGCCCTGCAGAAACATCTCATCAGCCGGCAGATCCAGCACCCGGTGCACGTCGACCTGTGAGAACGCATACTCGTGCCTCGTCGCGAACCTGCGGTCGGGGTGTGACTCGTCGGCGTCGATCGGGTAGCCCACCGCCGTCGTCAGCGTGGTGCGACCACGTCGTTGCGCCTCCGCCTCGAGAAACCGAGCCATCGCCGAGCCATGACCATGGCGCCGATCGTTGGGCGCGACGCTCACGCCCAACCACGCCTTCTCGGTGTTGTCGTGAACCGGCGTCTCCAGGCTGCCGGCCGCCACGGCCACCCCGTCGACAGTGCCGAGGTAGCCCTCGACGGTGTACTCCGGGTTGCGGTTACGCAGCTCCTCCCGCTGCTCCTCCATGGAGTAGGAGGTCGGATAGGGATTGTCATGGGCTTCTGCCTCGGTGTTGATGCGAGTGAGATCCGCGACTGCCGACGCATCGTCGGGGTCCACCCGGGAGATGTCCATAGCGGTCAGCTCACCTCACGCTCGACGACAGCTTGCGCTGGAACTCAGCCAACAGCTCGATCGGCTCGAAGCCCATCAACACGTTGATCGCGACCATGTTGGCGTTGTCCTCGGAGTTGGTGGTGAGGATGCGCTGCCGCTCGGGGTGGGCCTCCTGCACCGCGCGCAGGTTCGCCACCTTGACGGCGAGTCCGAGCCGGTGCCCACGGTGGTCCTTGCGGACGAGCGTGCCCCACTGGAAGACGCTGGTGGGGTCGTCCGCCGGGACCGCCAGCGTCGACTGCGCCACCGGCTGTCCGTCACCGTCGAGGGCGAGCGTCTCGTACATCGTGCGGCCTTGCTCCTTGAGCTTCTGCAAGCGGATGCGGAAGGTCTCGGGGGTCATCGACTCGGCCTCGTAGTCGATCTCACCGGTGGGGGCGTCGATGGCGAGCTGGTTGCTCAAGTAGCAGTACGACTCGAGCAGCTCGTCCGGCAGGTCGTCGACAAAGGTCTGAACGCGGTAGTCGGCGTGGTGGCGGGCTGCTTCGTCCGCCCATGCCTGAAGCTGCTCGGTGGGCACCGGCAACCGGAGTCGGCGGCGTACCTCTACGTTCGCGAGGACGTAGCCGCGCTTCTCTGCGAACTGCCGGTACGGATGGGAGTCCCGGCTGTCGGCCGGGACGTGGGAGTCGGTCAACATCACGGTGCGGCCGGCGTCGCGCGCCTTGTCCTCCAGGAAGGCCAAGATGGCGCCGCCGATGCCACGACCGCGCAGCTCCGGGGCGACTTCGACACCAAGGAAGGCCTTGTCGACGTTGTCGTGCAAGGTGAGGACGACCGACCCGATGCCGATCATCACGGCGTCGTCTGCGTCGTCGAAGGCGGCGTAGGAGGCCCAACTCTCGCCCGGCTCCTCGTGCCGGAACATGACCGCACACTCGCGCTCGGACCAGAACGCCGCCTCCGGACGTTCGAACGTCTCGGCGTCCTTCATGATGCGGAAGAACTGGTGGAACTGGCCGTCGTCGTGGACGTCGACTTCTCGGATCTGCACTCTTCGAGGGTAGGGATGCGCGCGTTGTACGGCCAACGGTTTAGCCGCGGTGAGCCGGACCCTTCACGACTGATCGGCATCGGGAAGGGTTGGTGCGTCGGTGGGGTAGAGGCCGGCAGCGAACCCGTAGACCTGGTCGCCGGCCCGGGGGATCTGCGCGAACTGGCGGGCGACTTCTTGGACCTGTGCCCAGAAGTTCCGCACGTCCTCGATCGGGATGCGGGCGTGCAGGAGCAGGCACCGCAGCTCGTCGGCAGCGTGCGCCGGGGCGGCCTCGGTGGCGGCCTCGGCGAGCCCGTTGATGGCGGCCACGACCTGCCTGCCCTCCGGACGGTTGAGTGCGCCGATGTAGAGCGTGCGGGCGACCCGGCCGTAGTACCGCTCGTCGATCGCCCGCACCCGCCGGGTGCGCACTACGCGCAGGAGGCCGGTGTCGACGAGAAGGTTGACGTGGTAGGCAACGGTGCTCTTGGGGCGGTCAACCGCGCGCGCCATCTCTGTCACAGTGGCGGCCCGCTCGAGCAGCAGGTCAAGGAGGGTGCTGCGCAGCGGGTCGGCCAGCGCGCGCAGCTGCTGGGGCGCCGTGATCACGACCATCTCGTCGAGGTCGTAGTCTGGGATCTGCTCATTGACCGGCATATCTGAACCGTTCTAGAATTATGGATCATTCGAGGATCGTTGTCCGATGACAGGAGTGTAGAGATGGCCGAAGTCGTGTTGTTCCACCATGTGCAAGGACTCACCGACGGGATCCGCGCGTTCGCCGAGGAGCTGCGCGCCGGCGGGCACACTGTGCACACGCCGGACCTGTTCGAGGGCGAGCGACCGGCGACGATCGACGACGGCGTCGCACATGTGAAGAGCACCGGGGGCGAGGTCCTCGGCCAGCGCGCCGACGCGGCAGTGGCCGGCCTGCCCGAGGGCGTGGTGTACGCCGGCTTCTCGTGGGGTGGCGCCACGGCTCAGGAGTACGCCCAGACCCGACCCGGCGCGCGCGGCGCCTTGCTCTATGACGCCTGCATCCCGATCACGGGCGAGTGGGCGTTCGGGCCGTGGCCCGACGGGGTGCCGGTGCAGATCCACGGCATGGACAAGGACCCGTTCTTCGCGCTGGAGGGTGACATCGACGCCGCCCGCGAGCTGGTCGAGACGGTCGGGCCCGAGCTGGCCGAGTTGTTCGTCTACCCCGGTGACCGGCACCTGTTCGCGGACAGCTCGTTGCCGTCGTACGACGCGGACGCGGCGGCCCTGGTGGTGCAACGCTCGCGGGACTTCCTCGACAAGTTGGGCTGACCCCGGCGCTCGTCAGAGCTTGCGCAGGCGGACGTAACGGACGGAGTGGTCGGCGTCCTTGCGCAGGACCAGCGTCGCGCGGCCACGCGTGGGCAGGATGTTCTCGTTCAGGTTCGGACCGTTGATCGAGTCCCAGATGCGCTCGGCCTCGGCGACCGCCTCCGGCTCACTGAGGTGGCTGTAGCGCTGGAAGTACGACGCCGGGTCGCGGAAGGCGGTCTCGCGCAGCCGCAGGAACCGGTCGACATACCAACGCCTGATGTCGAGGGTGCCGGCGTCCACATACACGGAGAAGTCGAAGAAGTCCTGGACGGCGAGACCGATGCGGCCGTCCGCCGTGCGCCGGGCCTGCTGGAGCACATTCAGCCCCTCGATCAGCACGATGTCCGGTCGCTTGAGGGCAAGGCGCTCGTCCGGCAGCACGTCGTAGTGCAGATGCGAGTAGACGGGGGCGGTGACCTCGTCGCGCCCCGACTTGATGTCGATGACGAACCTCAGCAGCGCCCGGCGGTCATAAGACTCGGGAAAGCCCTTGCGGTCAAGGAGTCCACGACGCTCCAGCTCGGCGTTGGGATAGAGGAAACCGTCGGTGGTGACGAGCGCAACATTGGGGTGCTCCGGCCAGTGCGCGAGCAGCTCCCGCAGGAGCCGGGCGGTGGTGGACTTGCCGACGGCAACGGACCCCGCGATCCCGATCACGAACGGAGTGCGCTCCGGCTGCCTGGCCCCAAGGAACGTCTCGGTCGCGTTGTGCAGAGCGCCCACGTGCAGCACGTAGAGGCTCAGCAGCCGGGAGATCGGCAGGTAGACGTCCGACACCTCATCGAGGTCGAGCTCCTCCCCGAGCCCTCGTAGGCGTTCAACCTCCTCGGCCGACAGCGGAAGCGGCATCGACTCGGCGAGCGCGGCCCACGCGGACCGGTGCAGCTCGACGTAAGGCGATCCGTCATCGGAAGGCATGCGCGTCATTGTGTCCTGCTTCGGCAGGGTCCGCCCGGCGGGTCGGGCGCCTGCGCTCCCTCGGTAGTGTGAGGCGTGGCCGTGAGGGGTGTGGGCATCGATGTGGTGGACGTCGCTCGGTTCGGGCAGGCGCTCGAGCGCACTCCAGCGATGCGCGCACGGCTGTTCACGGCTCCTGAGCTCGACCTTCCCCTTGCCTCGCTGGCGGCCAGGTTCGCTGCCAAGGAGGCCCTCGCGAAGGCGCTGGGTGCCCCGGCCGGCCTGCATTGGATCGATGCAGAGGTACACACCGACGACACAGGTCGACCGCACCTGGAGATGCGGGGAACGGTAGCGCGCCGCGCCGACGAGGTAGGCGCAGTGCACGTGCACGTGTCGATGTCGCACGACGCGGGCACCGCGTCGGCAGTCGTGGTCTTGGAGAGCTGAGCATGCGCAACGCCTACACCGTCGAGGACGTCCGAGCCGCCGAGGCAGCGCTGATGCAGACGCTGCCCGAGGGGACGTTGATGCAGCGTGCGGCCGCAGGCCTCGCCGCCGTGTGCGCCGACTTCCTCGGAGGGATGTACGGCGCACGTGTGCTGCTGCTCGTCGGGTCCGGCGGTAACGGCGGCGATGCCCTGTACGCCGGGGCGTTGATGGCCCGGCGCGGCGCCCGGGTCGAGGCGGTCCTGCTCGGCGAGCACGCGCACGAAGGTGGACTTGCGGCTCTGCTCAGTGCCTCTGGCCGAGTGGTGACGACACCCGGAGCAGCTGATGTCGTCGTCGACGGCATCGTCGGCATCGGCGCGCGTGGGGGGCTTCGCGACGACGCGGCTGCACTTGTCGCCGGCATCGACGCGCCCGTGATCGCCGTGGACGCGCCGAGCGGAGTCGACGTCGACACCGGCCGGGTCGACGGTCCGCATGTGAGCGCTGACGTGACGGTGACGTTCGGTGCAGCGAAGATCGGGCTGTTCGTCGAGCCCGCCGCGTCGGCCGCTGGCGTGGTCGAGGTCGTCGACATCGGTTGCGAACCACACCTGGGCGCTCCCGCGGTCGAGGTGCTGCAGGCCGTCGACGTACAACGGCTGATTCCGGTGCCCGACCCCTCCGCGCACAAGTACACCCGCGGCGTTCTCGGAGTCGTGGCCGGCTCGCCGCAGTACACCGGCGCGGGGGTGCTGGTCGTCTCGGCAGCGGTGGCGACCGGCGTGACGGGCATGGTGCGTTACGAAGGCGCGAGCACTGACCTGATACGTGCCCTCCACCCGGAGGTCGTGATCGGACCCGGCCAGGTGCAGGCCTGGGTGGTGGGGTCCGGACTGGGGCGCGGCCTCACCTCACAGGTGACGTCGGTCCTGGCGGAGCGGCTGCCGACCGTGGTCGATGCAGACGGTCTGCGGCACACGCCGACCGAAGCCAAGGCGCCACGCGTGCTCACACCTCATGCCGGCGAGCTGGCCACGATGCTCGACGTCCCGCGAGAGCAGGTCGAGGCCCAGATGCTGGCGTCGGCACGGGAGGCCGCGCAGCGCTGGGACTCCGTGGTGCTTCTCAAGGGCAGTCGTTCGGTCATCGCAGCACCGGACGGGCGGGTCCGGGTCAACGCGACAGGCGTGCCCTGGCTGGCGACGGCCGGTGCGGGCGACGTGCTCTCCGGGGTGGTGGGCGCGCTACTGGCGGCAGGTCTGGAGTACTTCGACGCGGCGTCCGCAGGAGCCTGGCTGCACGGCGCGGCAGCGTCCATCGCCTCGAGCGGTGGCCCGCTCACCGCCAGCTCCGTGGTCGGGGCCCTCCCAGCAGCGATCCGCGACACGCTGGCTGTGTCGTCGTCCTGAGCACCAGGTGACGGTGGCGATCGTCTGGTCGTTCGCTGACTGACACAATGACGAGGCGATGACTGCTGCCGCCAAGACCTCCGCATCCGGTCAGGACGGTCGCAACCGCGCAGAGGCGGTCGTCGACCTCGACGCGATCAGCGGCAACGTGGCTCGTATCCGCGAGCACACCGTCGGCCGCGACGTGATGGCGGTGGTCAAGGCCGACGGCTACGGTCACGGTCTGGTCGAGTCCGCCCGCGCGGCGCGCGCCGGCGGCGCCACCTGGCTCGGTGTCGCCTTGCTGGACGAGGCGCTGCAGCTCCGGCGGGCCGGTGACAGGGGGTCGCTGCTCAGCTGGCTGGCCGTGCCGGGCGAGGCTTACACCGAGGCGATCGACGCCGATGTCGAGGTGTCGGCGTACGCCGACTGGCAGCTCGCCGAGATCGTCGGCGGCGCGCAACGGGCAGGGGCCCGCGCCCGGGTGCAGCTCAAGGTCGACTCGGGCCTCGGCCGTGGGGGCGCGCTGCCCGGTGACTGGCAGCGGTTGGTCGACCAGGCCGCGGCCGCGCAGAGCGCCAGACACCTCGACGTCACCGGCGTCTGGTCGCACCTGGCTCGTTCCGACGAGCCCGGTCATCCGTCGATCGCGGCGCAGACCGCGACGTTCGACGCAGCGGTGGCCCACGCGAACTCTGCAGGGCTGGAGCCCCGTCATGTCCACCTGGCCAACTCAGGCGGTGCGCTCGCCAGCCCGGACACGTGGTTCACCATGGTCCGACCGGGGATCGCGATCTATGGCGTCACGCCGTTTCCTGACGGCGCCAGTCCGGTCGAGCTCATCCCGGCGATGACGTTGCGCGCCACGGTGGCACTGGCCAAGCG
>JACCVA010000400.1 GCA_013698435.1 Nocardioidaceae bacterium
TTCAACTGGGACCACTTCTACCCGCTGAACGGTGAGCCCGAGGGCAAGCACTTCGAGTGCTGGACGATGCTCGGGGCCTGGGCGGAGGCCACCGAACGTGTCGAGATCGGCGCGCTGGTCACCTGCAACACCTACCGCAACCCCGACCTGCTCGCCGACATGGCCCGCACCGTCGACCACATCAGCGACGGCCGGCTCATCCTCGGCATCGGTGCCGGCTGGTTCGAGAAGGACTACGACAGCTACCGCTACGAGTTCGGCACCGCCGGAGGCCGCCTCGACGCGCTCGGCGAGGCACTCCCCCGCATCGAGCAGCGACTGGCCGCCCTCAACCCCCCGCCGACCCGGGACATCCCGCTGCTGATCGGCGGCGGCGGTGAGAAGAAGACGCTCCGGCACGTCGCCGGCCATGCCGACATCTGGCACGGCTTCGGCGACGCCGAGACGGTCGCACACAAGCATGACGTCCTCGACGAGTGGTGCGCGAAGGTCGGTCGGGACCCGGGCGAGATCGAGCGCTCCGCCGGCGTACCCGCCGACCAGCTGTCCGAGCGGGCGCCCGCCCTGTACGACGTCGGGACGCGGCTGTTCACCATCGGCGTCGGCGGCCCCGACTACGACCTCGCCCCGATTCGCGACCTGGTCGACTGGCGGGACCACGCCAACCGAGGCTGAGCCCCTCCCGCGAGTTGCGGGAAAGCGCATCGCCCCTCCCGCGAGCCGCGGGAAACTGCATCGCGACACGCCCGGAACGACATGCAGTCTGGAGCAACTCGCGGAGGGAGCGGGGACAGCACCGACGCCCGGTCGGGTGGACCGGGCGTCGTTTGGTGGCAGGTGCAGGGTTCGAACCTGCGTAGGCATCAGCCGACAGATTTACAGTCTGTTCCCTTTGGCCACTCGGGCAACCTGCCAGGAGTGCGGAGCGCCTGCGCGGCGGCTCCAGCGAGCGACCACCATAGCCCACCTGCGGCGAAGCGGTGCACCACTAGCTCTCGGCGTCACCCATGACCAGACCCTCGATCGTGTGCTTCTGCGTGATCGGGGTGAGCTCGTCGACGACGGGGCAGCTGAGGTGGGCGCGGGCGCGGTCGGGCAGCGACTCCCAGAAGCCGTGGGTGACCGCGAGGTCGTGGTGCTCGTCGTTGCCGGCGCCCGGAGCATCGACACCGAGCACCAGGACCGGGCGCGACTTGTCGGAGTGGTTGATGGTGCCGCGGTGGATGGTCAGCGCCGTGCGCGCGGAGATGTCGCCCATCTGCGGGTACTTGCGGACGGCCAGGGACTCGTAGCGCGGGTAGTTCGACCGGTCGGGGAACATCTCGTGCTCGAAGTCCTCGCCGGTCTCCCACTGCGTCGTAGGGGCGATCTCGAACGGACCCATGTCCTCTTCGGTGTCGACCGTGGTCACGTTGAAAGCCAGCGAGTTCAGGCGCCGCTCCTGCCGGGTCACCTGCGGGCTGGGGAAGTCACGGTGCCACGGCTGGTTGACCGCCCCCGGCTCCGGCACGTCGAAGCCGACCTCGACGATCTGGTAGTCCGGCCCCAGAACCGTCTCGGAGACGGCCCGCACCCACGGATGGTCGACGAGGTCGACGAACCCGCGAAGCGCCTCGGGATGGATCTCGACGTACCAGCGGTGCGGACCGCGCCCCACGGCGCCGTTCTCGCGGCCGCGCGCCTCGGCGTAGGCGGTGTCGACGTCCTCGCGCAGCTGCTGGGCCCACTCGCGGCTGAAGGCACCCTTGTTGGCGATGATGCCGTCGCGGTTGATCGTCTCCCAGATCTGCGCCCGGTCGATGGCCGCGGCATCGTCGGTGCTGGTCAGGGAGCCTGCATGGATGGTCATCTATGCCTCGTTTCGTCAGCTGCGAGAAACTCTTCATTCCTAGTTTGCAACGTTGCAATACTGTCTGGCAATAGAGTTGACCGACTTTTTCATCGAGCGGCTCATGAGGGAGGTGCCATGCCCAACGTGAGGTTGCGCGACGTCGCGGAGCGGGCCGGGGTCTCAGTGCGCACCGTGTCGAACGTCGTGAACGACTTCGCGCACGTGGCACCGGCCACCCGCGAGCGTGTCCACCGCGCCATCGACGAGCTGGGCTACCGGCCGAACTTCGCCGCCCGCCAGCTGCGGCAGGGTCGCACTGGCGTCATCAGCCTGGTGGTGGCAGAGATCGACTCGCCGTACTTCGCTGAGCTTGCCTCCGTCGTCGTGCGCGTCGCGGAGAGCCGCGGCTGGGACGTGCACATCGACCAGACCGATGGGGATCCCGACCGCGAACGACGAATGCTGAGCGGGCCGCTGGGACAGCAGGTGGACGGCGTGATCTTCAGCCCGTGGGCGCTGGCGCCGGCCGAGCTGACCCAACGAGCGCCGAGCACGCCGCTCGTGGTGCTGGGCGAGCGGCAGGCCCACGGACAGGTCGACCACGTCGCCGTCGACAACGTCGCTGCCGCGCATGCGGCGACCGCGCACCTCATCGACAGCGGACGTCAGCACATCGTGGCGGTAGGACTTCAGCCGCACCTGAGCAACGAGACTGCCCTCCTGCGCCAGCGCGGCTATCACCGCGCGCTGGCAGCCGCCGGGCGATCGCCCGATCCTCGCAGGGAGATCGCGGTCGAACGCCTCCATCGCAGCGATGGTGCGCAAGCCGTGGCGCGGCTGTTGCAGGATGGCACGACGTTCGACTCGTTGTTCTGCTTCACCGACCAGCTCGCGCTCGGCGCCATCAGGGCTCTCGCTGACCAGGGTCTGAAGGTGCCCGACGACGTCGCGGTAGTGGGCTTCGACGACATCGAGGACGGTCGGTACGCCGTCCCGTCATTGTCCACGGTCGCTCCCGACAAGCGGCAGATCGCCGAGGTCGCACTGCAGCTGCTCGAGCACCGCATCCAGGATCCGGCTGCCCCGGTGGTCGACTTCGTGGCCGCACACGAACTGCTCATCCGGCAAAGCTCTTCCCCCGTTACGATCAACCCACGCGACGCCGGAGTCAGCTGACTCTTTAGCTCGCTGCGTGCGTCCTCGGACGTGACACACGACGCCCTAACGGGCTGGAGGAGGGACAGGTCATGGCGGCCGACTCGTCGTTCGACATCGTGAGCAAGATCGACCACCAGGAGGTCGACAACGCCCTGAACCAGTCCGCGAAGGAGATCTCCCAGCGGTTCGACTTCAAGAACACCGGGGCCAGCATCTCCTGGCACGGCGACGCGGGCATCGAGGTCATGGCGAACGCGGAGGAGCGCGCGAAGGCCGTCGTCGACGTCTTCAAGGACAAGCTGATCAAGCGTCATCAGTCGCTCAAGATCCTCGACGTCTCCGAGCCGCGGCAGTCGGGCAAGGAGGTCAAGATCGCCATCGACCTGCAGGAGGGGATCTCCCAGGAGCAGGCGAAGAAGGTCTCCAAGCTGATCCGCGACGAGGGACCGAAAGGCGTCAAGGTGCAGGTCCAGGGCGACGAGCTCCGTGTCTCGAGCAAGAAGCGCGACGACCTCCAGGAGGTCATCACGCTCGTCAAGG
>JACCVA010000190.1 GCA_013698435.1 Nocardioidaceae bacterium
CCGAGCTCCTCGACGTCACCGGCCAGTCGCTGCAGCAGCCGGAACCCCAGCTCGGGGCGGTGCTGCTCACGTCCGCGGAACATGATCGTGATCTTGACCTTGTCGCCCTCTTTGAGGAAGCGCACCACGTGACCCCTCTTGGTCTCGTAGTCGTGCGCATCGATCTTGGGGCGAAGCTTCATCTCCTTGATGACCGTGTTGGTCTGGTTGCGCCGTGTCTCGCGTGCCTTCTGTGCGGTTTCGTACTTGAACTTGCCGTAGTCCATGAGCTTGCAGACCGGCGGGCGAGCCGTCGGTGCCACCTCGACAAGGTCGAGGTCTGACTCCTGGGCGAGCCGCAAGGCATCGTCGATCCGGACGATGCCGACCTGCTCGCCGTTGGGTCCGACAAGCCGCACCTCGGGGACGCGGATGCGATCGTTGACGCGCAACTCCGTGCTGATGGGTCCTCCTGGTTGGTGGGAACTGACTGCTTCGGCGCCGCCCTTCTGCTACCCGTGGGTCAGGCAACAAGCTGTCCTGCCGGGACAACAAGCTGTCCTGCTGGGACAACCAGCTGTCCTACTGGGACAACAAAAGGGCTTCCGCGCCAACACGGAAGCCACCACGCACACCTGCGAGCAGGGGTACGGCGAGTCGCCGTCAGGCTTCTCGCGACCGGACCCGACGACCGAGATGGTCGGTGCGGGTGGGAGGTGGTCTCCGCTTTGTACCACTGTCACAACGCCACCGGTGAGGGCGGCATTCCGTCGTACGGACGGGGATGACAGGTAGGTCAGTGCGCGATCTTACCAGCGCGCTCCGTCCTCGTCACATCGTCGCCGGGCGGGGGTGGCCCGTTGGTAGCCTTACCCAGCTGCACCCACGCGTCTCCGACTGCGGTTGGCGTCAGCACCTTGCCGGCCGCGAGCTGCTCGAGGTCGGGCGTCTCGACGACACACATCACCGGTCCGGCGACGTCGACGAGCAGCGCGCTGGCACCCTCCTGGATCGCGGACCGGGCGGCGTCTTGGCAGCTGACGGGGACCGGACGCGCCGCTGGGTCCCAGGCCCGCAGCGATTCCAGGCTCGTGAAGGCCAGCAACGCCGTCCGGCCGTCCCTGCCCAGCATCAGCACCGCCGCGATGTCCGTGCGCTTGTCGTGGGCGAGGCCACTCTCGTTGCGTTCGACCTCGGTTTCCAGCTCGGTTTCCAGCGCCACCACCGGCACCAGGACGCGGCTGCGGGACAGCGCGGCGAGCACTGGCGCGCCGCTGCCGTCGCGGGCATACACCGCGAGCGCTCCCGTCACCGCCGGGTCAGCGTCACCGGCGTCGCCGGCGAACCCCGGATCCGGGAACGACCTCATGGTCAGCACGGTAGTCGGCCGGTGGCGCTGCCCTGCGACCATGGTCGAGTGTCAGCGCCCGGCAGCCCTACCCACAACCCGCCGCCCAGCCACCACCCGCCCGGCGTTTGCCATGTGAACAAGCCAGGTGGCTTGTGAACATGGCAAATCTGCCGTGTGCGGAGGCCATTTGCCATGCGGACTCCGACCGCTGCTCGGGCATGCGCGGGAATGGCGTCCGGTGAGGCCGGCACGGTCCGCCCACCGCGGCCCAGACGCCCGCGGGAATGGCCACCGATGACCCTGGCACGGCCTGGCCACCAGCCGGACCCCGTGGCGGCGTCCCTCGTCGACCGCGTGACGGCAGCGCCGGCGCGGCTCGGCCGGACCCGGCTGGTAGCTGTCGACGGCCCGGCCGGCTCCGGCAAGACCACGCTGGCCGCCTCCCTCGACTCCGAAGGCCGGGCGCGCGGTCTCGACATCGCAGTCGTGCATCTTGACGACATGTACGCCGGCTGGGAGACCGACTTCGACGAGCTCGCCAGCAGAGTCCTGGGCCAGTTGCTGATGCCGCTGCTCCAGGGCGAGACGGCTCGCTGGCAGCGCTACGACTGGGAGGCCGAGGCGTTCAACGGTTGGGAGCCAGTGTCGCCGCCTGACGTGCTCGTGCTCGACGGCTGCGGTTCGGGATCCTTGACCCTGGCGTCGTTCACGAGTCTGCTGGTCTGGGTCGAGGCGCCGCCAGAGGTGCGGATCGAGCGCGGCGTCGCCCGTGACGGCGAGCAGGTGCTTCCCCACTGGCTGGCCTGGATGGAGCACGAGCAGGCCCACTTCGCGGCGAACCGGACACGGCAGCGTGCCGGCGTCCGGCTGCCTACGTAAGCAGCCGGACCTTCACCGAGGACCCGTCAGGTCAGCGCAGCGGTGAGCTCCAGCTGTACGCCGTCGGGGTCCTCGAACGACAAGATCGCCATCCCCACATCGGTCAGGTCGGTGACCTCGCCGTGCGTGATGCCGGCCTCCTCGAGCGCCTGGTTGGCGGCGACGAGGTCGTCGCGTGAACCGACCTGGAAGCTGACGTGGTCGAGTCCGGTGCCGTCGGAGTCGAACCGCTGGCCGGCCGGCGCGACCGGCCGCAACCCGAACAGCGCGCCCGACGGTGTCTGGTAGATCGTGCCGCCGTAGATGTCTGCCGGCGACGCGTTCACCTCCGGGTCGCCGGCGTCAGCTGAGCGGTCGACCGCGACCGGCCAGCCGAACACCTGGTCGTAGAACGCCTTCGAACGGGCGATGTCGGTCACGGTGAGGCGGACATGGGCGAACCCTTGGCTGTCGATGAGAGGCATGGCCGCGATGTACCCATTTACCTCCGGTTCACCCGACCGGCGGCCCGACGCGCGACACGAGTACCGCGGCAGGCAAGGTCTGTCTTGGTGAGCGTCGTCCAGGGCGTGTGATGGCAAGGCGCCGATGCGAAGGCAGACCGGGCGAATTTCAAGCTTCGGCAACGCCGCCAGCGTGCGTCATGGGCGGCGCGTAGCGGGGAAGGGTTGCCGGACGCGTAACTAGCTGGTCGGCGGCCGGTATCCGGTGGTCTCGCCGGAGCCGAGGTCGACGATGGCCGCAACCGGTCCGCCGCCGTCCGGGCCTTGATGGGCCGCCGAGACCGACACGAACACCGCCGGGTCTCCCGTCACCGCGGCGGTGACGCCGCCGACACACGACTTGATCTGCCGGTGCCAGTGCACGTCAGAGTCGTCGAGCATGGCGTTGCGGCGGCCGTGCACGTTGCCGTCCTGGGACACCTCGCACTTCAAGAAGACGTTGACCAGACGCCCGTCGAGGTCGGTCCAGTGCGGGCGCTCCGGCAGGTCGAGGCCCGCCTCCCGGATCGCCGTCCAGATGCCGTCCTGGTCGAGGGCGTCGCGCATCACCGAGTGACCGACGCGGTACCGGCCGCCGACCCCGCGGGTGTTGCCCACCACGACCACCTGCGCCTGGTCGAGCTCGACGCCGGACGAGCACGACGCGACTGCCGAGTAGAGCGCGCGGTTGTGCATGACGTCGGCGTCAGAGGGCATCTCGATCTCCCCGAGGGCAACTGCGATGCCGAGCGCGGTGCACCCGTTGGACAGGTCCATCGACTGGTGGGTCTCCTCGGTCCAGACCGTCTTGCCGCGTGCCTTGGCGTCGCGGATGGTGTGGATCGTCAGCAGCGGCGTCTTGGTCTGCACGTAGTGCACGTCGGCCGGGTCGTTGATCCCCGCCTGCTTCATGGCAGCCTCTACCGCGGCGGCGACCTTGGTGACCATCGCGGTGCGACCGATGTCTTCTGGGTACAGCTGCTCGCTCATCGCGAAGCCGACGGTCAGCCGCGGATCGTCGGTCTGCTCGACCGTGTCGGCGGGGACCGTCGCGAAGACCGTGGCGTGGGGGCTGATGACCCCGTCGGTGCCGCCCGACCAGACGATCGGCACCTGCTTGGCCTCCTCGGCAGAGCGGCTGCCCTTCTTGACCAGGACCTCACGAAACGCCCGGTCCGCGATGATCCGGGTGTAGTCGTTGACGCCACCGTTGCCCTCGGTCTTGCCAATGACGGCGACGACCCGGTCCGCCTCGATCACACCGTCGTCGATCAGCGCGGCGAACCCACTCGCGTCGGAAACGTGCTCGATTGCGACCTTGCGTACTTCGATCGGCTCCGGCATGAACTTCCCTCTCGGTTGTTGTCGTTGTCTCGGTGGTCTCAGTGCGTGCGGTCTGTCGCGGCAGCTCAGCCGGCCACCACGACGGTCCCGGATTCGCCCCGGATGCCGGCGACGATGTTGTCGAGGCTGGTGATGACGCCGGTGTTGCCGGTCTGCTCGACGTAGCGGCAGATGGCGTCCACCTTCGGCCCCATCGAACCGCTGGCGAAGTGCCCCTCGACGGCGTAGGAGCGCAGCTGCTCGACTCCGACCCGTCCGATCGGCTGGGCCGCGTCGGTGCCGTAGCCGATGATCGCGTTGTCGACGTCGGTGGCGATCACCAGCCGGTCAGCCGCGACCGACCTTGCCAAGAGTGCCGCCCCGAGGTCCTTGTCGATAACGGCCTCCACACCGTGCAGGACGCCGTTGTCGCCGCGCACGACCGGGATGCCGCCGCCGCCGTTGGCGACCACGAGGTAGCCGGCGTCGGCAAGCGTCATGACTACGCCGGCGTCGAGGATCTCCCGGGGCTCGGGGGAGGCGACGACGCGTCGCCAGCCCCTGTCACCACGGTCCTGGAAGTGCTGGCCGTGCTCGATCAGCACCTGAGCCTCGTCCTTGGGCAGGAACCGGCCGATCGGCTTGGTGGGCTTGCTGAAGCCCGGGTCGCCGCTGTCGACACGGGTCCTGGTGACCACGGCGGCGGTCGGTCGGCGTACGCCACGCTGCGCCAACGCCGCCTCGAGAGCGTTCATCAGCACGAAGCCGAGCGTGCCCTGCGTCTGGGCGCCGCACCAGTCCAACGGCACGGGGGGCACGACAGCCGCGGACAGCTCGTTCTTGACGAGCAGGTTGCCGACCTGCGGCCCGTTGCCGTGGGTGATGACGACGTCGACGCCCTCGGCCACCAGGCCGGCGACGGCAGACATGGCGGTCTGCGCCGCGGCGATCTGGTCGTCCGGGCCGACGCTGCCGTCGGCGGCCGTCATGGCGTTGCCACCCAGCGCGACCAGGACTCTCATGGCCTTGACCTTAAGGAGATGCAGAGCTCCCCACAAACGGCGACACTCGCCCAACGGATCCGCACCCTTCGGCACTCCTTGGTGCAAGCTGGTCGATGCCGGCTGGTCGATGCCGGCTGGCACAATCGCCCGATGGGCGCCTCCCCCACCCGTCTGGTGGTCTTCGACTGCGACGGGGTGCTCGTCGACAGTGAGCGGCTGGCGGTGGAACTCGACATCCGCGTGCTGGGCAAGCTCGGCTGGGAGATCACCCGCGAGGAGGTCATCGAGCGGTTCCTCGGCCGCAGCGACGCCGACGTACGTGCCGACATCGAGACCCATCTCGGCCGTCGGCTGCCGGGCGACTGGGACGAGGGCTGGGTCGACGACTACCGGCGGGTGCTCGAGGAGGAGTTGGTCGCCGTTCCCGGGGTCGCCGGTGCGGTCGCCGAGCTGACCGTGCGTGGGTATGCGACCTGCGTGGCGTCCAGCGGCTCGCACACCAAGATGGAGCACACCCTCGCGCTCACCGGCCTATGGACGTGGTTCGAGGGCCGGATCTTCAGCGCCACCGAGGTCCCGCACGGAAAGCCAGCGCCCGACCTCTTCCTGCATGCCGCCGCCACGATGGGGTTCGAGCCGTCCGCCTGCGTCGTCATCGAGGACAGCCGCTACGGCGTCGCCGCGGCGCGAGCCGCCCACATGTCGGTGGTCGGGTACGCCGGCGGCATCACGCCGCCGGCCCACCTAGCGGACGCCGACACCGTGATCACCGACATGAGCGATCTCGTCTCCGCCATCGAGCGGTTGTCCACCTGAGACGACGGCCTCTGCCAGGCGCCCTTGAGCGTCAACCGAGGTCAGGCACGTCGAGGTCGAGGTCGAGGCGCTCACTCAGCAGCACCAGAGCACGGGCGGCCGCCCGGCGTACGTCGGCGTTGTCGTCGCTGAGGGCCCTGTCGACCATCGCGACGTGCTCGGTGTCGCCGTTGGCCCCGAGGCAGCGCACCGCCTGCTGCCGCACCCGCGGCAGCTCATGGTCGGCCAGGGCCACCGCCCCCGGGCCGGACTCGCCGATCTGCCGCAGCGTCGACACCTTGAGACACATCTCGGCGGGCCGCCAGTGCTCGTCACCGAGCCCTGCGACGACGACCGGTGCGGCCGAGTCCGCCCAGACGTAGAGAAGCCCGCGGCCTCCCCAGGTGCGCACCCAGTAGTCGTGCCAGCTGGGGTCGAAGGCGGCCCGGAGACAGTTCGACCCGAGGTAGCCGAGCATCCCCACGTAGTCGTGCGGGTCCGCACCGGCCAGCAGGTCGGCGCACCAGCCCGCCGCCGTCTCGGCGCCGACCCGCTCGCCGAGCTCGGTGACGAGATCGCGAACAGTGGCGTCCGGCCTCGTCGGCGGGGGCAGGGTAGGCACCGTCATGCGGTCATCGTCGCACCCGTTTGGCCTGAGGTAGGTCACCCTCGGTCGTGGCAGCCGACGGCGAAGATAGGGCGTCCTCCCGATGTGAGGGGGTGCCTTAGCCGACGAGATTCGACTCATCAGATCACCACAACCGTGCTGAGGAGCCGACATGTTTCCCATCCAAGAACCGTTCATCCAGGCAGAGCTCGACTACCGCGTGCAGCGGATGATCGCCGACCGGGAAGCCGCCGAGCAGCGGCGTGCGGCCCGGGCCGCGGCCCGGGAGCACCGTCGCGAACGTCCCGTCCGCAGCCCCCGCCATCAGACCGCGACCGCTCGCTGAGGTGATCGACACCGAGATCGAGCGGAGCTCGCCCGCCCGCACAACATGGCACCGGTCCGTGGGCCACCTGTCGGAGCGGGCGAGCATGATGGTGGACGTGCCACCCGAGCTGCCCGCCCTGCGGCCCCTGATCGGCCGCACCGACGAGCTGTCCGAGCTGCTGCGGCTGGTCGGTCTCGCCGACGACGATGCACCGCGAGCCCCCGCCGTGGTCGTCGCCGGGGACGCGGGGGTCGGCAAGAGCCGGCTGCTGGCCGAGCTGCGCGCCCACGCCGACGACGCCGGATGGCAGGTGCTGCTCGGCCATTGCCTCGACTTCGGCGACAGCGCTCTTCCTTACCTGCCGTTCAGCGAGATCTTCGGCCGGCTGCAGGCCCAGTCCGCGGCGCTCGCCGACGCGGTCGCTCGAGCCCACCCCGCCGTACGCCGCCTGATGCCCGGACGCAGGGTCACCACCGATGCGGGGCCGAAGACGACCCAACCGACCGACCGCGCCGACCTGTTCGAAGCCGTGCACGCCGGCTTCGAGCAGCTCGGCGAGGAGTCACCGTTGCTCGTGCTCGTCGAGGACCTCCATTGGGCGGACCAGTCGACCCGCGACATGCTCAGCTTCTTGTTCACCCGGCGGTTCACGGCACCGGTGGCTGTCGTCGTCACCTATCGCAGCGACGACCTGCACCGCCGGCACCCGCTACGCGCGTCCGTCGCGCAGTGGTCCCGCCTGCCTGGGGTGGTGCGGCTCCCCCTCGATCCACTCAGCGACCACCACGTCCGCTCCCTGGTCCACGCGCTGCATCCGGCTCCGCTGACCGAGCGCGACGTGCAAGGGATCGTCACCCGCGCCGAGGGCAACGCCTTCTTCACCGAGGAGCTCGTCGGCGCCGCCGACCGCGACGACCGCACCCTGCCCGACGACCTTGCCGACCTGCTGCTGCTGCGGATCGACCAGCTCGGCGACAACGAGAAGCTGGCAGTCCGTGCGGCGTCCGCCGCAGGACGCCGGGTCTCCCACGAGCTGCTGACCCGCGTCGTCGGCCTGTCACCGGACGCCTTGGACCAGGCGCTGCGGGCCGCTGTCGACGGCCATGTGCTGGTGCCTGCCGGCGGCGACAGCTACGCCTTCCGGCACGCGCTGCTCGGCGAGGTGGTCTACGACGACCTGCTGCCCGGTGAGCGGGTCCGGTTGCACCGCGCCTACACAGAGGCGTTCAGCGAGGGGGGCGTCGCGAGCACCGCGGCCGAGGTCGCCCGTCACGCCCGGGCCTCCCACGACGTGCCCACCGCGATCCGAGCCAGCATCGAGGCCGGCGACGAGGCGATGAACGTGGGCGGTCCTGACGAGGCCGCTCACCACTACCAGGTCGCGCTGGGACTGCTTGCCGACCCGCACCCGGCCGACACCGGCCAGGGTGGCGCCCCACCGTCCGACCGTCCGGTCGAGCTCAGCGAGCTTGTCGACCTCAGCATCAAGGCCAGCGAGGCGGTCGCCGTCGCCGGTCAGCCGCTTCGCTCGGTCCAGCTGCTGCGGGAGCAGCTCGACCAGCTCGGCGACGTTCTCGAGCCTGATGACCGGGCTCGCCTGCTGCTGGCCCTGGCGACGGCTGCACTGGTGATCGACACCGACTTCGACCCGCTCGACGTCACCAGCCAGCTGCTTGACACCGTCCCAGCCGAACCGCCGACGTCGTTGCGCGCCCGTGTGCTGAGCGCGCACGCGCGGGCCCTCACCGGACACGGTCGCGACGACGAGGTGCTGCGGTTCGCGAGCGAGGCGCTCGCGGTCGGGCAGGAGCTCCGGCTCCAGACCGTCGTTGCCGACGCCCGCACCACCATGAGCCGCCTCGACCAGCAGCGCGGCGACCCCGACGCGTCCCGCAAGGCGCTGGCCGACATCGTCGACCAGGCCCGTGCCGACAACGACGTCGTGAGCGAGCTGCGCGGCCAGCACAGCCTGGGCGGCATCTTCTTCGAGGCGGGCCAGATCGACGAGGCGCACGCCACCTACCGCTCGGCCGCCGCCCGTGCCGCCACGCTCGGCCGGCCCTGGGCGCCGTACGGACTCGACTCCCGGGCGTTGGCGGGGCTGACCGCCTACATCGCCGGCGACTGGGACGAGGCCTGCCGGCTGGTGGACGTCACCGGCGAGGCACCGCCGCCGCCGGCGGAGGCGACCCTGGCCAGCGTAGCGATGGCCGTCGCCGCCGGCCGCGGCGACCGCCACGCCCTCGAC
>JACCVA010000426.1 GCA_013698435.1 Nocardioidaceae bacterium
TTCGGGATCCCGTTCTTCTACTGGTATCAGCTTGCCGCCATCGCCATCGGCGTCACCACGACCCTCATCGTCTATCGGAAGACGAGGCGATAAGCCATGTTCGACAACGTCAACGGTGTCGAGCTCACCGTCTTCACCATCTTGTTCGTCGCGGTCAGCGTGCTGGGTTTCGTTGCCGCCCGCTGGCGTCGCGCCGACGACCTTGAGCATCTCGATGAGTGGGGTCTTGGTGGCCGCAACTTCGGCTCGTGGATCACCTGGTTCCTGATCGGCGGTGACCTCTACACCGCGTACACGTTCGTGGCAGTGCCGGCCCTGGTGTTCGGCGCAGGGGCCATCGGGTTCTTCGCCGTCCCCTACACCATCGTCGTCTACCCGATGCTGTTCTTGGTGCTGATCCGCCTCTGGTCGGTCAGCCACGTGCACGGGTTCGTCACTCCCGCCGACTTCGTCCGGGCGCGGCACGGTTCGTCGACGCTGGCACTGCTGATTGCGATCACGGGCATCGTGGCCACGATGCCCTACATCGCGTTGCAGCTCATCGGAATCGAGGCCGTCCTCAAGGCGATGGGTGTCACCGGCCACGTGCCGATCATCGTGGCGTTCGCGATCCTCGCGGCCTACACCTACAACTCGGGGCTGAGGGCGCCCGCGCTCATCGCCTTCGTCAAGGACGCGCTCATCTATGTCGTGATCATCGTCGCCGTCATCGTGATCCCATACAAGCTCGGCGGATGGGACACGATCTTCGGAGCCGCGGAGGAGAAGTTCGGTGCCTCTCCCAACCCCGGTGACGGTGTCATTCTGGCCGGCCCGGCCCAGCTGCAGTACGCGACCCTGGCCTTCGGCTCGGCGCTGGCGCTGTTCCTCTACCCCCACTCCGTCACTGCCGTGCTCGCCTCCCGGGACCGCAACGTCATCAAACGCAACATGGCGGCGCTGCCGGCGTACAGCTTCGTCCTCGGCCTGCTGGCGCTGCTCGGCTACATGGCCATCAAGGCCGGTGTGGTGCCGATCGGCGCCGACCCGGAGGCGGGAGTGGCGGGAGACGGCAACACCATCGTGCCGCTGCTCTTCGACCAGATGTTCCCGAGCTGGTTCGCGGGCGTCGCCTTCGCTGCCATCGGTATCGGCGCCTTGGTGCCGGCCGCGATCATGTCCATCGCAGCGGCCAACCTGTGGACCCGCAACATCTACGTCGAGTACATCAACAAGGACGCCACGCCGAAACAGGAGGCCAAGAGCAGCAAGCTCGCGTCGCTGGTGGTCAAGGCGGGGGCACTCGTCGCGATCATCGCCCTGGACCCCGAGTTCTCCATCGACCTGCAGCTCATCGGCGGCATCATCATCTTGCAAACTCTGCCGGCGGTGGCGATCGGCCTCTACACCCGCTGGTTCCACCGGTGGGGGCTGATCGCCGGTTGGGCTGCCGGCATGGCGGTCGGCTTCTGGGCGACGTATCAGATCCAGCAGAAGGTCTTCACGTCGCCGACGGAGTTCATCGTCAAGAAGGAGCACTTCGGAGGATCAGCGTTCCCGCTCGAGAAGCTCGGCTTTGACACGACCTACACGATCTACGCCGGGTTCCTCGCCATCCTCGTCAACGTGATCGTTTGCGTGCTAGCGACGTTCCTCTTCCGCGCCATCAAGGTGCCCGACGGCGAAGACGCCACCAAGACGTCGGAGTACTTCGCCGACCAGGGAGACCCGCGGTTGCGTGACCAGCCCGAGGTCGTCCACTAACCGCGCCCCGACTTGTCCGAACGTGGTCGACCCATGACTCAACACGCTGTGGACACGTCGGGGACGGCGACCTACCTGGCGTTTCTGCGAGCGGTCAACGTCGGGAAGCGACAAGTGAAGATGGCGCCCTTGCGTGAGCACCTCACCGCGCAGGGGTTCAGTGACGTCCGTACCTTCATCGCCAGCGGCAACGTCCGCGTGACGTCGTCGTTGCGCCGGACCGCCGAGGTCGAGCATGAGCTCGAGGCGGTTCTTGAGAGCTGGTTGGGGTTCGACGTACCGACGATGGTGCGGACACCGCGGCAGCTCACGCAGGCGTTCGTGGCGGGTGAGAAGCTCGCGCCACCGCTGCCAGGGGAGCCGCGTCACTACCTTGCGTTCCTGCGTGACCGACCGCCAGCGGCCGCCGCACAGGAGCTGGACGCGTGGGACGTCGATGGCGAGCGGGCTCAGGTCGTCGGACCTGACGTGCACCTCTGGCTGAGCTCGGCGACGCCGAGGCTGACGAACGCCCGGATGGAGAAGATCCTCGGCACCGTCGGCACCGCGCGTGACTGGAAGACCGTCACCAAGCTGGCCGCCACGTGGTGTTGACTGCGAGGCTAGCTAGTACCGC
>JACCVA010000410.1 GCA_013698435.1 Nocardioidaceae bacterium
CGGCCACGAGTGCGTCTGTCGAGGGTCGTTGCACGGCAGCTGGTACGTCGCACGTCTACGGCGCCTTCGTCCCGGCATTCCTGAAGGACGCTTTCTCGGGCGTTCGTGCTTGGAGCCCACCGGTCTAGCAGTGACTCTGTTGACCGGCACCTCCAAGCCGCGGACTCCCACACCGGGATCCGCGGCTTTTTCTTGCTCCGTCCGATCGACGAGGTCACAAGGAGGTGACACACATGACAATCAGCGTCCTCGACGCACTCGTTCAGAGTGAGGAGACCGACGCGGAGAGCTTGCCATGCCGGTCCAACGACCCAGAGCTGTTCTTCGCCGAGTCCCCAGCAGACGTCGAGCTGGCTAAGGCGCTGTGCCGCGCCTGCCCGGTGCGCGCCGAGTGCCTCGCAGGAGCACTCGACCGGCGCGAACCGTGGGGAGTGTGGGGAGGAGAACTGCTCGTATCTGGAGCCGTTGTCGCCCGCAAACGCCCCCGGGGCAGGCCTCGTAAGTGCGACGTTGCCGCGTGAGCGCAACCAGCAACCACCGCGAGGCCGCACCGGCCTCCGCTGAGCAGAGAGTCCGACCGACCATGACCCACCACGACCTCCCGAACAGGAGCCACGAGATGAATCTGATGCATGAAGAACTGGCTCGCGCCCATAGGGACGCGCGCCTTCGGCAGGCGCGAGAACAGCGACTTTCCAGCTCGCTGGTCCGTGCGCGCAAGCTCGCCCTGCGAGCCGAGCGAGCGAGCCAGCAGGCGCGTCTGCTTCTTGCCCGCGCGCTGTGACAGCGTCACCAGGCGACTAGTGCCCGGATCCTCCCACCACAGAGGGTCCGGGCACTACCGTGTGCGGGTGCTCGCCTGTGACCTGTGCGGCCACTCACCTGAGGCGCCGCAGCCGACGAAGACGTCCCGCTGACGTGCGTCACCTCGGTCGAGGACGGTCGGCGCCGCCACTACCGTGAGCGCTGCGCACGCGAGCACCTGCGCAGCGTCGAGGCCAAGCTCGACGCCGAGTGGTGGTGACCGCGGCGGCGACGGCGCCGTGCCCGCCGGCGTACGCGGAGGTTGGTCACACAGCCGGCGCAAAGCCGGGCAGGGCCTCGGCAAGGATGTCGGCGAACGGCGCCTCGACCTCCAGCTGGGAGAGCACCCCGATGCCGCCGAGCCAGACGCGATGGATGAGTAGAAACTCGGGCGGCAGGTTGATCTTCAGCACCGTGGTGTAGCCGGGCGAGCGTGGGTCGTTGATGCGAGCGAACTGTCCCCGCATCCATGCGCGCGAGAACTTGAACGTCGGGGTCATGGCCGGCTCGACGAAGGGTGCGAGGTACGCCTGGAGGTCGTCGACGTCGATGGACACGCTGGGCTTGACGAATCCCACCGCTCGCAGCCCGGCCAGCACGGCTTCGTAGTCGTCGTCGACGGCTTGCCGGAGCAGGGCGCCGATGATCGGCGGCAGGCCGCCGTCAGGCAGCCTGGCAACCGCGCCGAAGTCGACGACTCCCATCCGTCCGTCGGGGAGGATCCGGAAGTTCCCCGGGTGGGGGTCGGCGTGCAGCATGCCCGCGCGCTCGGGACCAGAGAAGAGGAAGCGAACGTAGAGCTCGCCGTAGCGGGCGCGGTCCGCCTTGGTCCCGTCGGCGATCAGGCGGGCCAGCGAGCGGTCAGAGGTCAGCCATTCCGACACCAGTACGGTGCCCGCCTGATGCACCACGGCCGGCACCACGATGTCAGGATCGTCGGCGAAGGCGGCAGCGAACCTGGTCTGCGCGTCGGCCTCCAGGGCGTAGTCCAGCTCCTCGGCGACCCTGGCCTGGAGCTCCTCGACCAGTGGCTTGATGTCGAGGCCAGGGATCCAGCCCCCGAACAACCGTGCTGCCCTGCTGATCTGTCGCAGGTCGCCCATCAGCGCCTCGCCGGCACCCGGGTACTGCACCTTGACCGCCACCTCGCGTCCGTCGCGCCAGACGGCCTTGTGGACCTGGCCGATGGAGGCAGCCGCGGTGGGGTTGTCGTCGAACGAGTGGAACTTGGAACGCCACCGGGCGCCCAGCTGGCGGCTGAGCACCTGGTGCACGAGTGCTGCCGGCATCGGCGGCGCGGCGTCCTGGAGCGCGGTCAGGGTGGCCCGGTAGGGCGCGACCATGTTCTCCGGCAGGGCGGACTCGAAGATCGACAGCGCCTGACCGAACTTCATCGCGCCGCCCTTGAGCTCACCCAGCACCCTGAACAGCTGCTCGGCGGTGGCCTGCTGCATCTGGCTCGCCACCGCCTCCGCGGGGGCACCGCCGATCCGTCGCCCGAGGCTCACGGTGGCGCGCCCGGCGTACCCCAGCGGGAGGGATGCCAGCCGGGCCGTGCGGATCACCGTCTTCTTCGGAAGGTCGCTCACGCTCCCATTGTGTCGTGCCACTGCGGCCAACCACAGCCGCACCGGGGGTGCGGCGCGAAGTCTTCGCTCCTGAGGAGGCCGATTCCCTGCGGAACCTCGATCACCCGTCCCCACGACAGCGGTCGCAGCCCGCTCGCCCAGAGGCCGACATCGTGCAGGGCGTGCGCGGCGACGAGTGCAGCAAGCAGCGGGTCGCACGCCGGCACCGGCAGCGGCTTTGCGACGCTGGATGCCACCAACGTCGGCCAGGCGGCGTCGAGGTCGGCGCGGGACTCGTCGATGCAGCGCAGGCAGCACGTCTGCCCCGGCACGACGAACGGGCC
>JACCVA010000417.1 GCA_013698435.1 Nocardioidaceae bacterium
GTTTGCCCTTCGCCGTCTTCTGCTGGGTGGGATACCACTCGTAGTAGCCATCCGCGGGGAGCAGGCACCGTCGCTTGGCGAACGCCTTCTTGAACGCCGGCTTCTCGGCCAGCGTCTCGACCCGCGCGTTGATCAGGCGCGATCCGATCGCGGCGTCCTTTGCCCAGGACGGCACCAGCCCCCAGCGCACCGCAGCCAGCCGGCGTACGGGTCGCTCCTCGGCCTCGCGCTTGGAGACACGGTCGAAGACTGCGTAGACGTCCTTGGTGGGCGCCACGTTGAAGTCGTCCTCGAGTGGAGCAGGCACGTCGACGCGCTCGATCTCGAACTCCTCGACGAGGTCCTCCGGCTTGCGACTCGACGCGTAGCGGCCACACATGGGGCCAGCCTGTCACAGCCGACGACTGCCGTCCCGCTCGCTGCCGGCGAGCCATTACAGTGGGGTCCAACAGTGACGACGAAGACAAGTAGTCGTGGGTTCTGCAAGCACAGAGAGCCGCCAGTCTGGCTGAGATGGCGGAGTTGCGACCCGCGGCGAAGACACTTCTGAACTGGATCGTCTCAAGGCCGGTGACACGCGCCGGCGAAGGTGTGGTGGCACAGCGAGCTTGCCCGTCGCCCACGCCTCCAGGGCTCCGTACTCCTGGAGGTGACCATGACATCGCTGCCTGAACCCCCGACGTCCGCCAGCGGCTCGCCGCGGCTGCCGCGCACGCTTGCCACCGACCTCGCGTCGTACGCCGACCGACCGGGCCAGCCGCTTCGGCTGAGCGGGTGGGTGCACCGTCGTCGCCGCCTGTCCGGTCTGACGTTCCTCATCCTGCGGGACCGCTCGGGCATCGCCCAGGTCGTCGTGAAGGACGCCGCTGCGATCGCCCAGGTCGAAGACCTTCCCGAGGAGACCACCGTCGACGTGGTCGGGGTCGCCAGCGTCAACGCGCAGGCACCGGGCGGCGTCGAGGTGGTCGAGCCCACCATCGTCGCGCTGGGCGCGCCAGCCGACACCCCACCGATCGAGCTCTGGCGCCCGACGATCACGGCCGGCTTGCCGACGATGCTCGACCACGCCCAGGTCACCTGGCGGCATCCGCGTCAGCAGGCGAGCTGGCAGCTTGCGGCGGCGTCGCTGCACGGGTTCCGGGAGGCGCTCGACCACCACGGCTTCACCGAGGTCCACTCCCCCAAGCTGGTCGAGTCGGCCACGGAGTCCGGCGCGAACGTCTTCACGGTCGACTACTTCGGCCGGCCGGCGTACCTCGCGCAGTCGCCGCAGTTCTACAAGCAGGTACTGGTCGGCGTCTTCGAGCGGGTGTACGAGGTCGGACCGGTGTTCCGGGCCGAGCCGCACGACACGGTGCGGCACCTCGCCGAGTATGTCTCACTCGACGTCGAGCTGGCGTTCATCGACGACCACCGCGACGTCATCGCCGTGCTCCGCGACGTGGTCGCGGGGATGGTCGCCGGCGTCCGCTCCCGCGCCACTGCTGCAGTCGAGCTCCTCGGGGTCGACGTGCCCGTCGTACCGGGGGAGTTCCCGATCGTTCACTTTCGCGAGGCGCTGGAGATCGCCGGTGCTCCCGCCGACGAGCCCGACCTCGCACCCGCGCACGAACGAGCCATCGGGGCCTGGGCGAAAGAGACGCATGGCAGCGACTTCGTGGTGGTCGAGGGCTACCCGACGGCGCACCGCGCGTTCTACACGCATCCCGAACCCGCCGAACCACAGTGGTCCAGGTCGTTCGACCTGATCTTCCGCGGCATCGAGCTGGTGAGCGGTGCTCAGCGGTTGCACCGCCACGAGGACTACGTACAGGCGCTGAGGCAGCGCGGCTACCCGGTCGAGCCCTACGCGTCGTACGTCGACGCGTTCAAGCACGGCATCCCGCCGCATGGCGGCTTCGCGATCGGGCTCGAACGGTGGACGGGACGGTTGCTCGAGGTCGAGAACATTCGCCAGGTCACGCTGTTCCCCCGAGACCTGCACCGGATCGCACCATGAGGTAAGAATGGGGCATGCCCCTTGTCAGACTTATCGCGCGCCCCATGCTTGCCTCGATGTTCGTCACCGGCGGAATCAACTCGCTGAAGAACGCCGGCTACCTGACCGAGCGTGCCAAGCCGGTGACCGACAAGCTCGCGCCCGCGGTGGACTCCGCGACGTCGTCGCTGCCGCTGTCGCTCGACTCCAAGCAGATGGTGCAGCTCAACGGCGCCATCCACGTCGTCGGTGGACTGATGCTGGCCACCGGCCGCATGCCACGTCTCGCCGCGCTCGCCCTGGCCGCCACCTTGGTCCCGACGACGCTCGGCGGCCACCGGTACTGGGAGGAGCACGACGCCCAGCAGAAGGCCAACCAGAAGGTCCACTTCTTCAAAAACGTGTCGATGATGGGCGGACTCCTGCTCGCGAGCGTCGACACCGCCGGCAAGCCGAGCCTCGCCTGGCAGGCCCGCCGGCAAGCGCGCTCGGCGCGCGACAGCGTCGCCAAGCTCGACCCCCGCTGAAACCGCCGCGCTCGACGCTCAGCCACAGCCGGACCCGCCCCCGCCGGTAGGCTGCTGAGCCGTGACAAGTCGAACCGCCACCGCCTGGGCGGCACCGTACGCCGACGTGCCCGTGCGTGCGACAGTGCGGATACCCGGCTCGAAGTCGCTCACCAACCGGTCGCTGCTGCTGGCCTCTATCGCTGACGCTCCGTCGACGATCCACCGCCCGCTATTGGCACGCGACACCCGGTTGATGATGGCCGCGCTCGCCGGTCTCGGGACGGGCATCGACCACACTGACGCCGACACACTCGTCGTGACGCCACACGAGCTACGCGGCCCGGCGTCGGTGGACTGTGGTCTGGCCGGGACCGTGATGCGGTTCGTGCCTCCGGTCGCCGCGCTCGCACAGGGCAGCGTCGCCTTCGACGGCGACCCTCGCGCCCGTGAACGCCCGCTCGGCGCGATCCTGGCGGCGCTGCGCACCCTCGGCGTCGACCTCGACGACACGGCACAGGCGCTGCCGTTCCATCTCGAGGGCCATGGGTCGGTGCCCGGCGGGGTAGTGACCATCGACGCCTCGTCGTCGAGCCAGTTCGTTTCGGCGCTGCTGCTCGCGGGCGCTCGCTACGACGAGGGTGTCGACCTGCGCCACGACGGGAAGCCCGTGCCGTCCCAGCCGCACATCGACATGACGGTCGCGTTGCTCCGCGAGCACGGCGTGCAGGTCGATACCGCCGAGCCGCACCGGTGGCGGGTGCGACCCGGCTCCGTCCGTGCCGTCGACCGCGAGATCGAGCCCGACCTGAGCAACGCCGCACCGTTCCTGGCCGCCGCCGTCGTCACCGGGGGCGAGGTCACCGTGCCGTCCTGGCCGCGGGCGACGACACAGGCCGGCGACGCGCTGCGCTCGGTCCTCGCGCTGATGGGTGCCGACGTGGAGCTCACCGATGCCGGCCTGCGGGTGGGCGGGAGCGGCAGCGTGCACGGTGTCGACCTCGACCTGCACGACGTAGGCGAGCTGACACCGGTGATCGCGGCCGTGGCGGCGCTCGCCGACTCCGCGTCGTACCTGCGCGGCATTGCGCATCTGCGTGGGCACGAGACGGACCGACTCGCGGCCCTGTCGACCGAGCTGCGCGCCCTGGGCGCAGCCGTCGAGGAGACCCAGGACGGGCTGGTGATCGAGCCGCGGCCGTTGACCGGTGGGCTGTTCCGCACCTACGACGACCACCGGATGGCTCACGCTGCCGCGGTGCTCGGGTTGCGGGTCGCCGGCCTGCGCGTCGACGACGTCGCCACCACCGCCAAGACGTTGCCAGACTTCCCCGGAGCGTGGGCAGCGATGGTCGGATGAGTCCCCACCACGACATCGAGGACGACCAGCGTTTCCAACGACCACGGCGGCGCACCCGGCCCCGTACCAAGGACCGCCCGAGTCATCTCGACGCGGTCGAGGGATTCGTCATGACCATCGACCGGGGTCGCTACACATTGCGCGTCCGCGGCCCCGATGGTGAGCTGACCGTCACGGCCATGACCGCCCGCGCGCTCGGCCGCAAGGCGGTTGTGGTCGCCGACCGGGTCCGCGTCGTCGGCGACGTCAGCGGCGCCGAGGGCTCGCTGGCGCGGATCGTCGAGGTGACCGAACGCACCACGGCGCTACGCCGGACCGCCGACGACGACGACCCGGTCGAGCGGATCATCGTCGCCAACGCCGACCAGCTGGTCATCGTCACCGCCGTCGCCAACCCCGAGCCTCGACCGCGGCTGATCGACCGCGCCCTGGTAGCGGCCTACGACGAGGGACTCGACCCGCTCCTGTGTCTCACCAAGGTCGACCTGGCCGACCCGGCGGAGCTGCTCGCGACCTACCGGCCGCTGGGGGTGACGTCGGTGGTGGCTCCCCGAGGCGGTGACCTCGAACCGATGCGCGACGCGCTGCGGGACCGGGTCAGCGTCTTCCTCGGTCACTCCGGCGTCGGCAAGTCGACCCTCGTCAACGCCCTGGTGCCCGGCGCTCTGCGGACCACCGGGGACGTGAACGTGGTGACCGGGCGGGGGCGGCACACTTCTACGTCGGCGTGGGCGCTGGAGCTGCCGTTCGGAGGCTGGGTGGTCGACACGCCGGGCATCCGGTCGTTCGGTCTGGCACACGTCGATCCCCGGCACCTGATCGGCGCGTTCGAGGATCTCGACGCGCTGACCGTGGACTGTCCCCGCGGGTGCACGCACGCCTCCACCGAGCCGGAGTGCGCCCTCGACGTCGCGATGGAGCAAGGGCGGATCGACCGTGCCCGGGTCGAGTCGTTTCGCCGGCTGCTCGACAGCAGGTCCGCATCCGAGCGCTGACCGCCCGGCTGGCGGACGTCTTCCGACACACGGCGGCAAACGTCACCCTCACCCCCGCCCGCCGCACGTCTTCCGTCACACGGCGGCAGACGTCACCCTCAGCCCCGGCTGGCGGACGTCTTGCGACACACGACGGCAGACGTCACCCTCAGCGCCCCTCTGCCGGACGTCTTCCGACACACGACGGCAGACGTCACCCTCGGCCCCCGCCCGCCGCACGTCTTCCGACACACGGCGGCAGACGTCACCCTCAGCCCCCGGCTGGCGTACGTCTTGCGACACACGACGGCAAACGTCACGCTCAGCGCCCCTCTGCCGGGCGTCTTCCGACACACGGCGGCAGACGTCATCCGACCGCCAGGGTCACCGCCGCCTACTCGGTTGAGGAGGAGCCCCCGTAGTCGACGTTGCCGGTGGGGTTCCAGACCGCCCGTGCCCCGATCTCGCCGACGCGGTAGGTCTGGATCGCCAACGCAACGGCCCCGATCACCAGCAGCACCGACAGACCGGACACCAGCGCACGCGACGCCTCGCCCCGCGTGAGCACGAACGTCACGACGACGACCGCCGCAAAGATCAGCACGATGATGAAGAGCAGGTCGGCGAGCTGGGCGTGCTCATTGACGAGCTCCGCCGACGGCCCGCCGAGTGCCAGCCCTTGGGACGTCTCGAACTTCTGGCCGCTCTCCTTCGACACGTACGTCGACGCGACCGCACCGAGCGAGACGAGCAGCAGCGGCAACCGGGACCAGGCCCGCGTCCGCGGGGTGGCGAAGAGTACCCCGAGCAGACCGGCGAGCGGGATGAGCAGCACCGTTGCGTGCACGGCCAGTGGGTGCAGCGGCAAGCCGTTGATCTCGTCGAACATGACGGTCCTCCCTCGTATGTCCCGCGTGCCCAGTCCCTCACGCGGCACGATGACCGCGATACTGAACAAACGGGCAACCGCGCCCTCGGGTTCACCGCGGGCCCTGACGCAGACAGGCGCGGACCGGGCCTACCGCCGCCGCCTGGCGGCGCGCGTCGCGGT
>JACCVA010000469.1 GCA_013698435.1 Nocardioidaceae bacterium
ACACGATGCAGATGAGATCCCCAGGAGATGGGCTACGTGACCAAACAGGTCCAACAGCTCGACCAGGTTGTCATCAGGTTCGCTGGTGACTCCGGCGACGGGATGCAGCTGACCGGCGACCGGTTCACACAGGAGACCGCGAGCTACGGCAACGACCTCTCGACCCTTCCGAACTTCCCCGCCGAGATCAGGGCGCCTGCAGGCACACTTCCCGGCGTCTCGTCGTTCCAGCTGCACTTCGCAGACCACGACATCCTGACGCCGGGCGACACGCCCCAGGTGCTGGTCGCGATGAACCCGGCAGCGTTGCGGGCAAACGTCGCCGACCTCGAGGCCGGGGCGACGATCATCGTCGACACGCACGACTTCACCGGCCGCAACCTCGCCCGCGCCGGGTATGCCGAGAACCCCCTCGAGGACGGCTCCCTCGACAGCTTCCATGTGCACGCGTTCGACCTCACCGCGCTCACGGTCGCGTCGGTCAAGGAGTTCGGGCTGAGCCGCAAGGACGCCGCCCGGGCGAAGAACATGTTCTCGCTCGGTCTGCTGTCGTGGCTCTACGGGCGCCCGGTCGACTCGACCCGCGCGTTCCTGGAGCAACGCTTCGCGAAGGTCCCCGACATCCGAGACGCCAACCTGGCGGCATTCAACGCCGGCTGGAACTTCGGTGAGACCACCGAGGGGTTCGCGGTTTCCTACGAGATCAAGCCTGCTCCGATGCAAGGTGGCCGCTACCGCAACATCAGCGGCAACCTGGCGCTCAGCTACGGCCTGGTCGCCGCCTCCGTCCGGTCGGGGTTGCCGCTGTTCCTCGGGGCCTACCCGATCACGCCGGCGTCCGACATCCTGCACGAGCTCAGCAAGCACAAACGGTTCGGCGTCGTCACGTTCCAGGCCGAGGACGAGATCGCCGGCATCGGCGCCGCCCTCGGGGCGTCGTACGGCGGGTCGCTCGGTGTGACGACGACCTCCGGTCCAGGGATCTCGCTGAAGAGCGAGACGATCGGACTGGCCGTGTCGCTCGAGCTCCCACTCGTCGTCGTCGACGTGCAGCGCGGAGGGCCGTCGACCGGTCTGCCCACGAAGACCGAGCAGTCTGACCTGCTGCAGGCGATGTTCGGGCGCAACGGCGAAGCGCCAGTCGCGATCGTCGCGCCGCAGTCACCGGGAGACTGCTTCGACGCCGCGCTCGAGGCCGCCCGCATCGCCGTCACGTACCGCACCCCCGTGCTGCTGCTGTCCGACGGATACCTGGCGAACGGCTCCGAGCCGTGGTTGCTGCCCGACGTCGAGACGCTGCCGATGATCGAGCCGAAGTTCGCCGACCGGCCCAACCACGAGACCGAGACCGGCGACCATGCCTTCTGGCCCTACCAGCGCGACCCGCAGACGCTGGCGCGCGCGTGGGCGATCCCCGGCACCGCCGGGCTCGAGCACCGCATCGGCGGACTGGAGAAGGCCGACGGCCACGGCAACATCAGCTACGAGCCGGCCAACCACGACCTGATGGTGCGCACCCGGCAGGCCAAGATCGACCGGATCGCCGACACGATCCCGGCTCTCGAGGTCGACGACCCTAGCGGCGAGGCGAGCCTGCTCGTGCTCGGGTGGGGGTCGACGTACGGGCCCATCGGGTCGGCCTGCCGCCGGCTGCGGCAGCAGGGGCACCAGGTCGCCCAGACCCACCTACGCCATCTGAACCCGTTCCCCAGCAACCTGGGCGACGTCCTGCGCGCTTACGACACGGTCGTGGTGCCGGAGATGAACCTCGGTCAACTGTCCTTGCTGCTGCGGGCCAGGTTCCTCGTCGACGTCATCAGCTACAACCAGGTGCGCGGACAGCCGTTCAGCGCCAGCGAGCTCGAGGACGTTTTCACGGTCACCCTGAAGGAGATGCACTCTTGACCACCGATGTGACCCTCTCCGGCCTGCGCGACATGCCCTTGTCGGAGGTCGAGACGTCGCGCAAGGACTTCACCTCCGACCAGGAGGTGCGCTGGTGCCCCGGCTGCGGCGACTACATCATCCTCAAAGCGGTGCAGGGATTCCTTCCCGCCCTGGGCCTGAAGCGCGAGAACATCGTCTTCATCTCGGGCATCGGCTGCTCGTCGAGGTTCCCCTACTACCTCGACACGTACGGCATGCACTCCATCCACGGCCGGGCGCCGGCGATCGCCACCGGGCTGGCGACCTCACGGCCGGATCTGAACGTGTGGGTCGTGACCGGCGACGGCGACGCGCTGTCGATCGGCGGTAACCACCTGATCCACGCGATGCGCCGCAACGTCAACATGACGATCCTGCTGTTCAACAACCGGATCTACGGCCTGACCAAGGGTCAGTACTCGCCAACCTCCGAGCCGGGCAAGATCACGAAGTCGACACCGGCCGGATCCGTCGACTACCCCTTCAACCCGGTCTCGCTGGCGCTCGGCGCCGAGGCGTCGTTCGTCGCTCGCACCCTCGACTCCGACCGAGCCCATCTGACCGAGGTCCTCCAGGCCGCGGTGACGCACCGGGGTACGTCGCTCATCGAGATCTACCAGAACTGTCCGATCTTCAACGACGGCGCCTTCGACGTGCTCAAGGACAAGGACGAGGCCGAGGCCCGGCTGGTCCGGCTGCGTCATGGCGAGAAGGTCCAGGTCGGCGACCGCGAGTGGGTGCACGACGCGCACGCGGAGAACCCGTCACAGGCGTTCGAGATCTCCCGGCTCGACGACGCCACGATGACCCACGTCCCGATCGGGATCTTCCGCCAGGTGCAGCGGCCGACGTACGACGACCAGGTACGCGCCCAGGTCGCACAGGCGCGATCGGAGTCCGGCGACGGTGACCTGGCGGAACTGCTGGCCGGACGGGACGCCTGGTCGGTTGCCTGACCGAAGGTCAGCGCACCTCGGTAGTGAAGATGCCGCTGAAGGACCGGACGTAGCGCGTGGTCGAAGGCGTGCTGACCCGCCACCACCAGCGGCCGTCTCGAGGGGCACCGACCTTGAAGGACCAGCGGCTGTAGTCGCCGGTGCGGTGGGTGCTCACCTTGTGCCAGCCGCAGGCCGCGCAGGAGCGCTTCTCGAGTAAGACGATGTGGTGCCGGTAGCGCGGCCCCATCTTGCCGTGGAAGTGGCCGGTGCCGTCTTCCATCCGCGCGTTGAAGTTGCGGTGCACTGCGACCGACGTGACCGCGCGGCTTGGCTGCAGCCGGTCGTTGCCGGCGAACCTCACTCGGTACGCCGCATTGGCGACGGACCTGGGCGAGAAGCGGAACTTGGGGTAGTCGGTGCGGCTCGTCACCGCGGTGTCGACGTACTTCCAGGTTCGGGTGCCGGCGATCTTGCGGTCGAGCCTGACCCGGACCCCCTTGAGCCCACCGCGGCGATCGCCAATGGTGGCCACGACCTGTCCGCGGATGTTGGCGTGCGTGAGGTAGGCCCTGGTGTGGTCGAAGTCGAGGAAACGGATGGAGGTGTCGTAACGGCTCGCCTGCTGGATGGCCTGCGGTGCGGACTGGGGCACCATCGACGAGGGCGGCGACGCGCTGGCGGTGGCGGTGGCGGGGACCATGAACAACGATGCGACTGTGACGCTGGCCAGGATCGAGCGGGAAACACTCATGAGTGGCAACCTCGAGGTCGGGGGCGGCGAGGCGGTCGCGGTGGCAACCGGGTCTAAATCAGAACCAGCTAGCCACCGTAGGCGCGATCGCCGTGAATGCCAAACGCCGACAGGAGCAACGATTACCGACGGGTCTGTCGGCGGCGGTAGCATCGCGGGGATGCCAGAGGATCGTCGCGGGCTACTCCTGGGCGCTGCGGCGTTCGGGCTGTGGGGCTTGTTCCCGCTGTACTGGCCGCTGCTCGAACCGGCAGCAGCCACGGAAATCCTCGCCCACCGGGTGCTGTGGTCGCTGCTGCTGAGCGCGGTGATGCTCGCGGTGACTCGGCGTACCGGCGCGTTGCAGGACATGTGGTCCAACCCGCGGGTGCGCCTGCCGATGATCGCCGCCGGCATGACGATCGGCATCAACTGGTACACGTACATCTGGGGCGTGACCAACGGCTACGTCGTCGAGACCTCGCTCGGCTATTACATCAACCCGCTGGTGACCGTCATGCTGGGCGTCGCGGTGCTCGGTGAGCGACTGAGGCGATGGCAGTGGGCGGCGCTCGCGCTTGCGTTCGTGGCCGTGGTCGTGCTGAGCCTGCAGCTGGGGCGACCACCGTGGATATCGCTCGTGCTCGCCTTCAGCTTCGGCACCTACGGACTGCTCAAGAAGCGGGCCGCGGTCGGGCCGGTGGAGGGCTTGACCTACGAGGGGCTGGTGCTCGCGCCTGTGGCGCTGGGCTACCTCATCTGGCTGTCCTTCGTCGGCCAAGCGTCGGCATGGTCGCATGGACCCGACCACGTGGCACTCCTCGCGACGACAGGGATCGTGACCACCCTTCCGCTGCTGTGCTTTGCGGCGTCGGCCAACCGCATCTCGCTGACCAGCCTCGGCCTGTTGCAGTACATCGCGCCGACCCTGCAGTTCCTGCTCGGCGTTCTCGTCTTCGACGAACCGATGTCGACGGTCCGGTGGGTCGGTTTCGGCCTCGTCTGGGTCGCGCTGGCGATTCTGACGGTCGAGTCGATCGTGCACTCCCGTCGGCGTACGACTCCGGACACGGCACCGTTGCCAGGAGTCGAAGCC
>JACCVA010000479.1 GCA_013698435.1 Nocardioidaceae bacterium
GTCGCCACCGTCCTTGGCAGCGGTCGAGAAGTCGTCGAGTGCGCGGTGCATGAGCAGCGGCGTCTCGTAGTCGTCGGGCTGGGTCAAGGCGAGCTGCTCGATCTCGGACAACCGGTTCTCGGCCTGCTCGAGGTACTCCTGGCCACGGCCGGCGGAGGAGCCCGCGGTCGAGACCTCGAGGCGCTCGATACCGCGCTTGACGGGGTAGAGCGACTCACCCGGCAGGGCAGTCTGGCTGGCGGCCGCGACTGCGCCGCCGCCGCCGACCACGATGCATGCTGCCGCCGCGGCGGACAACGCACGCCGTGCAGGTGTCGTGCGACGGTCACCGACGACGACCGGCGCAGGGGCCGGTGTCAACTCGTCGAGGGTCAGGAACTCGGGAGCCGCTGCCAGCAGCCGGGTGCGAAGGTCGGCTGTGAAGTCCTCGCGTGGCTGGATCGTGTCCACGGCCCGGATCTGCTGCACCAGGTCGACCAGGGCCTGGGTCTGCGGGGGCGCGCCCGATGACACGGTGCCGGTCTCGACACCGGCCTCGAACTCGTCCGCGCGTCGCCGCGTGGACACGATGCCCCTCATGGGTACGACCTTCTGCGTTGTTCAGGAGAAGACGGGTGCGCCTTCATGGTGCAAAACGAGCCAACGGGGGCATAGGTTACGGTCAGCAACGACCGGTTTAAGCATATTTCGCGCTGGTTGGTCATCGCAGCCCCTCCGGCATCAGCTTCGCCAGGTTGCGCACCGCTCGCAGCTGAAGCTGCTTGACCGCCCCTTCCGTCCGGCCAAGCGCGACGGCGGTCTCCGCGATGGACTGACCAGACAGGAAGCGCAGCACAAGGCACTCCTGCTGCTCCGCCGGAAGGGCGCTCAGCGCCTCCCGCAGGATGTCGTTGGTGAGCTGGGCGAGGACCTCGTCCTCCGGCCCCTCCTGAACCCCTTCGTGCGCGCTGAGGTCGTCAGTCGTCATCTCGAGGCGGGTGCGGCCGGCCTTGTAGTGGTCGACCACCAGGTTGCGGGCGATCGTCATCAGCCAGGCGCCGAAGTCCTTGCCCTGCCACTGAAAGGACGACATCGATCTCAGGGCACGGAAGAACGTGTCGCTGAGCAGGTCTTCGGCGGTCGCCTGGTTGCTCACCCGGTAGTAGATGAAGCGATAGACCGAGGGGTGGTAATGGTCGTACAGGACGCCGAACGCGTCACAGTCGCCGGCTCGCGCCAAGTCGACCAGGGCACCTAGGCGGAGGCTCTCGGCATCGTTGCTGCCCGTGTCGGGAGGAGGGGTAGCCCGGCCCGAGGTGTCGCCAGTGGGGGAGGTGGTGGTGGCGAGCAGCCGACCGGTGAGGATGACGTCGGCGACAGCGCAGCGAAGAGCGTCGAAGCCCTCCAGCCCAGCCCGTGTACCCGACATCGGCATCTCCCTCTGCCGCACATTCCGTGTCGGCAAGAGCCCTGATGGTAACCGTCGCTTGCGACGTGTGTGGACCGATCAGTAGGTGTTCTCAGGCGGGGACAGTCGTCAGCGGACCTTGCGACGCAGCGACAGCGCCGCCGCGACGCCGCCCGCGGCGGCTCCGGACGCCGCAGCGGCGACCAGGCCGAACCGTGCTGCCTTGCGGCCGCTGCGGTAGTCGCGCACGCGCCAGCCGTGCTGGCGGGCGTAGTGGCGCAGCCTGCCGTCGGGGTTGATGGCGCAGGGCTCGCCGACCAGCTGCAGCATCGGCAGGTCGTTGAAGGAGTCGGAGTAGGCGGCGCAGCGGGACAGGTCGAGGCCCTCGCGCTCGGCCAAGGACTGCACCGCGAACGCCTTCGCGGGGCCATGCAGCAGGTCGCCGACGAGCCGGCCGGTGTAGACGCCGTCGACGCTCTCGGCGACCGTCCCCAGTGCGCCGGTGAGTCCGAGCCGGTGGGCGATGATGCGGGCGATCTCGACGGGAGCAGCCGTCACCAGCCAGACGCGCTGCCCCTGGTCGAGGTGCAGCTGTGCCAGGGCCCTGGTGCCGGGCCAGATGCGGCTCGACATCGTCTCGTCGAAGATCTCCTCGCTGAGCGACTCGAGGTCTTCGACTCGGTGCCCGGCGGTGAACGACAGCATCGACTCCCGCGCGTGGGCGACGGCGTCGGGGTCCTCCACGCCGATGAGGCGGAAGTAGGCCTGGTCCCAGGCTGCCTGGGCGATGTCACGGGTGGTGAAGAACTGCCGTCTGTGCAGTCCGCGCGCGAGGTGGAACAAGGAGGCGCCCTGCATGAGGGTGTTGTCGACGTCGAAGAACGCCGCGGCGGTGGCATCGGGCGGCACCGTCAGGGACGCTTCGACCTCGGCGGCGGACGCGGCGGCCTCGCCCGCCAGCACCGACCGCGCCCGCAGCCGCGCGGAGGGGTCGACATGACGGGACTGCTCCACGCCGTCACCTTATCCACGCCGGGCGGCACATCCGGCCTTCCTGCACGCCCGATATCCGGCTGCCCGCCGTGTGCGAGACTCGGCGGGTGAAGGTCCGGATCCCCGTCACGAACGTTGCAGAGCTCGTACGCCGCCGGGCGAGCCAGCACGGGGACCACCCGGCCTTGGTGGACGGTGCGGCTCGGCTCACCTGGGCACAGCTCGACCAGCAGGTCGATGCGGTGGCCCGCGGTCTGGCCGGCGCCGGCTTGGTTGCCGGACACCGTGTCGCCTTCGCCCTGCCCAACCGCCTCGAGCTGGTCGTCACCTATCTGGCGACGTTGCGGGCCGGTTGCGTCGCCGTACCGCTCAACCCCACGTCCGCGGCGGGTGAGGTCGCCAGGATGCTGGCTGACAGCGGGGCCCGCCTGTGTGTTGCGGACCCCAGCACGGTGGCCACGGTGCGCGCCGCCCTCGACGACGCCCCGCCCACCGCGACCGTCACCGGCCCGTCCGGTGCGGCACCCGGCCCGCGGGTCGTCGTGGTCGACAGCTCCGTCGGTCCCGGCGAGATGACGTACGCCGACCTGCACGTCGACGGTTCGCCCGTGCTGTCGCCGCTGGATCGCGAAGCGCTGGCGGTGCTGCTCTACACCTCCGGCACCAGCGGGCGGCCCCGCGCCGCGATGCTCAGCCACCGCGCCCTGCTGGCCAACATCGACCAGGCTTCGCAGACCAACCCGGCGCCGGTCAACCGCCGCGATGTGGTGCTGGGAGTCCTGCCGCTCTCCCATGTCTACGGGCTCAACGCGGTTCTCGGGCAGGTGCTGCTCCAGGGGGCGACGTTGGTGCTCGGTAGGCGTTTCGACCCCGAAGAGACCCTGCGGCTGGTGGCTGCTGAGCAGGTCACCGTGCTGCCGGTGGCCCCGCCGGTCATCGTCGCCTGGGTCGGCGGCGACGACGTGGCCGACCGCCTGCGATCGGTGCGGACCTTGCTGTCGGGCGCCGGTCCACTGGCGGAGGACCTCGTCCGTGAGTTCGAGTCACGCACCGGCATCGTCGTCGAGCAGGGCTACGGGCTGACCGAGGCCGCCCCGATCGTCACGTCGACCATCGGAACCCCGGTCCACAAGCCCGGGTCGGCCGGCCGGGCCGTGCCCGGCGTAGAGGTGCGAGTGGTGGATGCCGCCGGTGCCGCCACCGGGGTGGACGACGCCGGCGAGATCATGGTGCGCGGCGACAATGGTTTCAGCGGATACTGGCCCGACGGTGCCGAGGGACCCTCCAGCGACGGCTGGCTCGCTACCGGTGACATCGGCTTCCTCGACTCCGACGGCGACCTGTTCATGGTCGACCGGGTCAAGGAGATGGTGATCGTGTCGGGCTTCAACGTCTACCCCTCGGAGATCGAAGAGGTGGTCCGTGAGGTCACCGGCGTCCGCGAGTGCGCGGTCATCGGCATGCCGGACAAGCGCACGGGCGAGGCGGTGCTCGTCTATGTCGCACCGACCCCGGCGGCCGACCGGGAGGCTTTGCCTGACGCAGTGCGGCAGCACTGTGCCCATCGGCTCGCACGGTTCAAGCAGCCGGCAGGTGTCGAGCTGGTGGATACGTTGCCGCACTCCGCGAGCGGCAAGGTGGCCAAGGGGCGGCTGCGGGCCGAGCAGCGACGTCGAGCGATGGGACTGGCGTGACCGGGCGGGTGCGGCTCCTGTCGAAGCCGGGCTGTCACCTCTGCGACGACGCCCGTGCGGTCGTCGAGGCGGTGTGCGCGGATGCCGGAACGACGTACGACGAGGTCGACATCACCCAGCACCCCGAGCTCTTAGCGACGTACGCCGAGCAGATCCCGGTGACGTTCGTGGACGGCGTCCAGCACGACTACTGGCGGGTGGACCCTGCCCGGCTGCGGGCCGCACTGACCTGAGGAGCTGACTGCAGCGGAGCGCTGGTCGCCGTCAGGCGCGTAGGCGCGGCACGCCGCTGCAGGGCTCACTCGTGACGTGGATCACTCAAGCCGCAAGCAGCCGACGACGATTTTGTTCTCGCGTTCACAAACTCTTACAGTAGGGGCGCACCGGTCGCAGCATCGCCTCGAACGCCGAGGCACCTCCTGAGCCGGAGCGAGGAGCACAGTGACCTCAGAACGCAGCAGCCGCAAAGGCGGCCGTTCGCGCGATCCGCGCGGCGAGCGCGGTATTCCTGAGGCCACCGTCGCCCGGCTCCCGGTGTACCTGCGGGCGCTGACCTCACTGTCGGACAGCGACGTGTCAACCGCGAGCAGCGAGGACCTCGCCACCGCGGCGGGCGTCAACTCCGCCAAGCTCCGCAAGGACCTGTCCTACCTCGGCACCTACGGCACCCGAGGTGTGGGCTACGACGTCAACTACCTGCGCTACCAGATCGCCCGCGAGATCGGGCTGACGCAAGACTGGTCGGTGGTCATCATCGGGATCGGGAACCTCGGCCACGCCCTAGCCAACTACTCCGGCTTCGCCTCCCGCGGCTTCCAGGTGACGGCACTACTCGACTCCGATTCGGCCCGCGTCGGTGAGGCAGTCGGCGGGCTGAAAATCTCCTCCCTCGACGACCTCGACGCGATCGTGCAGGACAACACCGTGGCCATCGCGGTCATAGCGACGCCTGCCGAGGCAGCCCAGGAGGTCTGTGACCGGCTGGTGGCGGCCGGGGTCAGCAGCATCCTCAACTTCGCGCCTGCCGTCTTGTCGGTTCCCGGCCACGTCGACGTACGCAAGGTCGACCTGTCCATCGAGCTGCAGATCCTGGCATACCACGAGCAGCGCAAGGCCCAAGGCGTCCTCGCTGACCTCGACGAGCTAGAGGCGGGTGCCATATGACCGTGCTCGTCGTCGGCGCGTCTCACCGCAGCGCGCCGGTCGAGGTTCTCGAGCAGCTCGCCCTCGACCCGGAGGCAGCAGCAAAGCTCCGCACCGCTGCCCTCGAGACCGAGCACGTCGTCGAGGCGGTCGCGCTCGCCACCTGCAACCGGGTGGAGATCTACGCCGCCGTCGACCGTTTCCATGGCAGCGTCGACGACCTGACAGCCCTGCTCGTCGAGCGGACCGACCTCTCGGCCGAAGAGCTGACGCCTTCGCTCTACGTCCACTACGACGAGGCAGCGGTCGCCCATCTCTTCGCGGTCGCCACCGGACTCGACTCGATGGTGGTCGGCGAGAGCCAGATCCTCGGACAGGTGAGGGCGGCGCTGCGCAGCAGCCAGGACGCGGAGTCCATCGGTCCCTCGCTCAACGCGTTGTTCCAGCAGGGACTTCGGGTCGGCAAGCGGGCCCATGCCGAGACAGGCATCGACCGGGCCGGCCAGTCGCTCGTCAGCGTCGCGCTTGCCGAAGCAGCTCAGCTCTTGGGCGCGTTGCCGGGGATCAGTGTCTGCATCGTCGGAGCAGGCTCGATGGCCGCCCTGTCCGCCACCTCCGTGCGCAGGGCCGACGTTGGCGACATCGTCGTGCTGTCGCGCACCCTGGGCAACGCACAACGGCTCGCTGCCGCCGTCAACGGCCGAGCCGCGCGCTTGGACGCCTTGCCGGCAGAGCTCGCAGCCGCCGACCTCGTCATCTCGTGCACCGGTGCGACCGGCGCCGTCATCACCGCCGACATGGTCGCTCAGGCCCGCTCCGGACGCACGGACGGTGCTCTGTTGGTGCTCGTCGACCTCGCGCTGCCCCGCGACGTCGAGCCTGCTGCGGCCGGGCTCCCCGAGGTGGCGGTCGTCGGTCTCGAGGGGTTGGCTGCGTCGGTGCACAACGGGGCGGCGCTCGAGGACGTTGCCGCCGTCCGGAGGATCGTCGCCGAGGAGGTGGCCGCCTTCGTCGCGGCGCGTGATGCCGCCAGGGTCGCACCGACCCTCGTTGCCCTCCGCACGATGGCCACCGGCGTCGTCGGGGCCGAGCTGGAGCGTCTCTGGTCGCGGCTCGACTCGCTGTCCCCGTACGAGCGAGACGAGGTCGAGCGCGCTGTCCGTCGCGTCGCCGACAAGCTGCTACACGAGCCTTCCGTCCGCATCAAGGAGCTCGGCGGCCGCAGCCTCGAGTCGTCGTACGCCGACGCGCTCGCCGAGCTCTTCGCGCTCGACCCGGCGGCGGTCGATGCTGTGATCAAGCCGGGTGACCTGCCATGACCACGCTGCGGATCGGAACCCGCGCGAGCACTTTGGCGCGAGCCCAGAGCACCCTCGTGGGCGTCGCGCTCGAGCGGTCCCTCGGTGTCACCGTCGAGCTCGTCGACGTGCAGAGCGAGGGTGACCGGTCCGCCGCCCCGCTCACCGAGATCGGCGGCCAGGGCGTCTTCGTGGGCGCCGTCCGTGAGGCGTTGCTCGACGGTCGCGCCGACATGGTCGTGCACTCGCTCAAGGATCTCCCGACCGTCGACGACGAGCGCGTGACCTTGGCGGCGGTACCCGAGCGAGGCGACCCCCGCGACGCGCTGGTCGCCCGCGACGGCCTCACTTTGGGCGAGCTGCCTCAGGGGTCGCGTATCGGGACCGGTTCGCCGCGGCGTACCGCCCAGCTGCACGCCCTGGGCATGGGGTGGGAGGTCGTCGCGATCAGGGGAAACGTCGAAAGCCGGATCCGCAAGGTGACCGACGGTGAGCTCGACGGGGTGGTGCTCGCTCGTGCGGGGCTCGCCAGGATCGGTCGCGAAGGCGACATCACCGAGAGCCTCGACCCCATCCAGATGCTGCCCGCCCCGGGGCAGGGTGCCCTGGCCGTCGAGGTGGTCGCCGGTGCGACGGCGCTTGCCGACGACATCGCCGAGGCGCTCGACCACCCGGCGACGCGCTGTGCAGTCACGGCGGAGCGAGCGCTGCTGCGCGGCCTCGAAGCCGGCTGCAGCTCGCCGATAGGCGCGTTGGCGGAGGTCGCCGAGGGCGACACCGGTCCGGAGGTGTGGCTACGCGGCGTTGCGATCGCTCCTGACGGCAGTCAGCTGGTCCGACTGTCGGCCACCGGCGACGTCAACCACCCAGAACAGCTCGGCCGCAGGCTCGCCGACGACATGCTCGAAGAAGGAGCCGCGAGGCTCATGCAGGTGCCCGCCCCATGACCCGATCGACCAGCTCGCCCGCAACCGCATCGAAGAAGAACCAACCCACGAAGAACAAGACGGTGAAGAACAACATGCCCAAGACCGCCGCCGCCCAGTCCCTCCACGCCGCGACTCGCGTCGAGGAGAGGGTGACCGCACCTCGTCCGCTCGGCGCAGTGTCGTTCGTCGGCACCGGACCAGGAGATCCGGGACTTCTCACGGTGCGTGCCGTCGACCTGATCCTCGCTGCCGACGTGGTCATCACCGAGAGCCCTGACCACCGGGCACTGCTGGAGAGCCTGCTGGGCGAGCGGTTCACGTCGGTGACGGTCGTCGACGGCGGCTACGGCGAGGACGGCCAGCCGCTGACGCACGCCTCACGCAGCAAGCTCGTCGTCAAGCACGCCAAGGGCCCCGGCAACGTCGTCCGCCTGATCTCCGGAGACCCCTGGATGTACGCAACCGGGGCCGAAGAAGCCGTGGCCTGTGCCAAGGTCGGTGTCGTCTTCGAGGTCGTGCCGGGTGTGAGCTCGGTGACCGCGGTGCCGACGTACGCCGGCGTGCCGCTCACGACCCGTACCTCGCGTGAAGTGACGGTGCTCAACGTCGCGGGAGCGAAGGTCGACTGGTCCCACCACGCGACCGAGCAGACGCTGGTGCTGCTGTCGGCGGTGCCGAGCATCGGTGAGATCGCCAAGGCACTCCAGGCGGCCGGCCGCGACGGCGCCACCCCGGTGGCGATGACGTCGGTCGGCACCACCACCGACCAGCGCACGATCGTCTCGACGCTCAGCGACATCGCCGCCGACGTGAAGGCGGCTCGGATGGTCACCCCCGCCGTCGCTGTGATCGGTGACGTCGTGATGATGCGCGAGGCGCTGTCGTGGTTCGAGACCAAGCCGCTGTTCGGCTGGCGCATCCTGGTGCCGCGTACCAAGGAGCAGGCCGGCAGCCTGTCGGCGAAGCTGCGCTCCTACGGCGGCGTGCCTGAGGAGGTCCCGACGATCTCCGTCGAGCCGCCCCGCAACCCGTTGCAGATGGACAAGGCCGTCCGTGGGCTGGTCGAGGGACGCTACGAGTGGATCGCGTTCACCTCGGTCAACGCCGTCAAGGCCGTGCGGGAGAAGTTCGACGAGTACGGTCTCGACGCGCGTGCGTTCAGCGGACTGAAGGTGGCTGCGGTGGGCGAGAAGACTGCCGCGGCTGTGGCTGCGTGGGGCATCCGGGCCGACCTGGTGCCGTCGGGCGAGCAGTCCGCAGCGGGGCTGCTCGAGGACTGGCCGCCCTATGACGACGTGCTCGACCCGATCAACCGGGTCTTCCTGCCGCGGGCCGATATCGCCACCGAGACGCTGGTCGCCGGGCTGCAGGAGCTGGGCTGGGAGGTGGACGACGTCACGGCGTATCGGACCGTGCGGGCTGCCCCGCCACCGGCTCCGACGCGGGACGCGATCAAGTCCGGCAAGTTCGACGCGGTCCTGTTCACCTCGTCCTCGACGGTGCGCAACCTCGTCGGAATCGCCGGCAAGCCGCACAGCTCGACGATCATCGCGGCCATCGGTCCGGCGACCGTGAAGACGTGTGAGGAGCACGGCCTTCGCGTCGACGTACTGGCTCCGAAGCCATCGGGTGAGGCGCTTGCCGACGCACTCGCCGACTACGGTGCGGCGCGCCGGCTGTCGATGGTCGAGGCCGGTGAGCCGGTGACCAAGCCGTCTGAGTGCCGCGCGACCGGCCGCCGTCGGGCCACCTGAGGTCGTCTCGACGATGCCCGGTTACCCCGCTGCCCGTCCCCGTCGCCTGCGCCGTACGCCGGCGATGCGGCGGCTGGTCGCGGAGACGACGCTGGCGCCGAGCCAGCTGGTGCTGCCGATGTTCGTGGCCGAGGGCGCCACAGA